>JAISBQ010000221.1 GCA_031266115.1 Bifidobacteriaceae bacterium | reverse complement strand
GAATCTGTTCACACACGTCGCCCCGGGCGATTGGGGCGCCACGGTCCACCTCTTGACCGCAGGAATCAACTCCTCCTATGAGCAGGCGTTGATCGGCATGTATGGGGACGACGGCAACTACATCAAGGTGACCCGGTCGATGGAGAACAACGGGCAGATCCAGGTGGCGGTCGAGAATGGCGGCACCGGTTCGAGCGTCGGCACCACGCCCTGCCAGGCGAACGACCTGTATCTGCGGTTGATCAAGATCGGCAATGTCTACCGCGCCTACCTCTCGCTTGACGGCGAGAGCTTCACGCAGGTTGGCGCCGCCGTCACCAAGGTCTTCTCCACGCCGCGGTTCATGCTGGGAACCTACAATGACGCCTCTGGCACGCCGGACTCGGTGGCAACCTTCGTCTCCCTGGACGTCGCCGAGGCGCCGTCGGACAAGGTGACTTCGATCGGGTTCGCCAACCAGCGGGTGGATCTGTCTGCGGCCATGGCCGGGGTCGATCTGATCGCGACTGTCGAAGCCACCCCTGTCGGAGTGAACCCAACGGTGTCCTACAGCTTGATCCCCATGGCCATCAACACCGCGGATGCCACGGTGACGCCGGCCGGCAAGCTCACGGCCACCCAGACGGGCAAGGTGCGGGTCCGGGCCACGGCGACAGCCGGTCTAGACACGATGTCCAAGACCGCGCTGGTCGAGGTGATCGCCGACGGTTCAGGCGAGCTGACCTCGACCGCGCCACCCGAGCTGGTGCTGGACACGGTGTACGCGCATGTGGGCGCACCGGTGAGCGTTCAGCCCGGCGCGTGGAGCGTGATCCCGGATTCGGTGTCCTACCAGTGGACGCTGGGCGGGACCGCGATCAGCGGGGCGACAGGCGAGACCTACACGCCACTCGCCGGTGACGTGGGCGGCCAGCTCGCCATTGTCGCCACAGCGGTCCATGGCGAACTCGGCTCCCTCGATGCCGCCTCGGCTCCCGTCGCGGTCCATGCGGCCACAGCGCCCACGGCCGCGCTCGAGGCGACGATCGCGGAGATCGAAGCCGTGGTCGCCAGCACCGATCCGAACGCCTACACGGCCGATTCCTGGAATGCACTCACTGGCGCCCTTGCCGACGCCGCTGCGGTGGCGGGTGACGAGGACGCGACCACAGGCCAGGTCTCGGCGGCCGCGGGCGCGTTGACCACAGCGCGCGCCGGCCTGACGCCACGCGGCAACACCACTCAGATCGCCGCGGCAATCGCGGCGCTGGACCGCCTGGTCGGGACCGATTACACGGTGACCACGTGGACCACGCTGAGTGGCGCGATCGCGACCGCCCGGGTGCTGGTCGACGCACCGCAGAACGTCACCGTTCCCCAGGTGACCGCCGCGCTCGCGGCCGTGAACCAGGCTGTCGCTGGCCTGATCCCGGCCGTGGTCACCTCCGCGCTGGTCTCCGTGGCCGATGGCGTAGCCGCCCAGATTGCCTCCGGGCAACTCACCCAGGGCGACTACACGCCCGCCACGTGGACCGAGCTGACGGCCGCGCTGGCAGCCGCGAACGCGTTGATCGCCACCCCGGGCGAAGTCCAGGCGACCGTCGACACGGCGATCGACCGGGTGCTCGCGGCGGTGGCGGGGCTCGTGGCCCTTCCGCCGGCTATCGACGCCGGCGAGCTGTCCCATCTGGTCGATGTGGCCGTGGAACTAGGTCTCGTGGCCTCGGATTACACGTCCGCGTCCTGGGCCGCGTTCCAGATCGCACTCGGGGCCGCGAGGGCACTTGTGGCGGCGCCATCCTCGCAGCCGGCAGTCGACCAGGCACGGGAGGCCTTGGCAGGCGCCCTTGCCGGTTTGGTTGCCGATCCGAACCTGGGTGCCCAGGATCGCTTGGCCACTCTGGTCGCCTCCATCGAGGGACTCGGGCTGGACCGGAACGCCTACACCACCGCGAGTTGGGCCGCCTTGCAAGCGGCCCTCGATCAGGTGGACGGCGTGTCCACGTCGGCGGGAGCGACCGCGGTGATCGCTGCGATCCAGGCCGCTGTAGACGGACTGGCCACCAGGGTTGACCTCGCGGGTCTGGGTCTGGCGATCCAGGCCGCCAGCCGGATCGACACCGCGGGCTACACCGCGGCGAGCGCGGCCAGCCTGGCCGGCGCGCTGGCTGCCGCGCGGGCGGTGCTGGGAGGCAACGCCGACCAGATCAGCCAAGCCGATGTCGATGCCGTCCTCGCTGGCGTGACCAGCGCGGTCGGCGCCCTGGTGCTGGCCACCCCGCAGCAACCGGCGGAATCGGCGGCGAGCCTCCAAGCCATCCTCGCCACGCTGGTTCGTGACGTGGCCGGTCTCAAGGCCGACGCCTACACCCAGGCCTCGTGGGCGACCGTCAGCGCGGCCGTCACCGCGGCCAACGCGGCCATTGCGGCGCCGAACGCCACGCGCGCCTCGGTGGAAGCGGCGATCGCCACGCTCTCAGCTGCCGTGATCGGTCTCCAGGCCGTCCAGCCGACCGTCACCGACCTCACCCAGCCCACCCCGGTGGTGAGGGTCCAGGCCGCACAGAAGCGTGTGGCGCTTGCCGTCGGCAAGTCGATCACGGTGCCGGTCAAGGGCTGGACCGCCCAGGGGACGGCCAGCAAGCTGACCTGGAAGTCGTCCAAGCCGTCCATCGCCTCGGTCTCCGCCTCCGGCAAGATCACGGCGAAGAAGCGGGGCAAGGCGACCATCTCCGCAACCGCCGACGGCAAGAGCGTCAAGATCACCGTCACGGTCCGCGCTAAGAGCTCGGCCAAGGTCACCAAGGTCACCGCGACCGGTGTCCCAAAGACCATGAAGGTCGGCCAGGTGGCGTGGGTGACGGCAAGCTACACCCCCGCCACGGCGACCGGCGTGAAGGCCACCTTCGCGTCATCGTCCGCGGCACGGGCTGCCATCGACACCAGTGGCCGGTTGACGGCCAAGGCGCCGGGCAAGGCCACCATCACGGTCAAGGCCGGCACCAAGACCAAGAAGTACACCGTCACGGTGACGGCGGGCTAGGCGCGCCACCCACGTGACACCGCCGGTCAGGAGGTGCGCGGCGGGCGAGCCCCGCCAGGTGCATCCGACTGACTGATCGTGGATACCGAGGGCCGTGGGCCTGGGCACATCGCTCAGGGCCACGGCCCTCGGTGCGTGTCGCCGCCACACGGGCATGGGTCGCCGAAGCACCGATGGCCTAGAATGTCCCGCGGTGCTTTTGGCACCGCTCCTACCAGGGACCCATGAGGACCGCAGTGCTGCAGCCACTAGCCCCCTGTGCCCACTCGGCACAGCGTTGGCTGCAGCCCCGGCCACGGCCTTCCGGGCCCGCCACCTACTCGCCCATGGACGTGCTCAGTGACTGCGAATCGCCCCCAATATCCCGGAATCCCCGATGTCATCAATGGCAACGGAGCCGTCGCCTACGTGATGAAACACGTCTGTGGCGGTGTGATCGGCTACCCGATCACCCCATCGACAGAAATCTCTGAAACCTTCGAGGCCGCCCGCGCCGAAGGCCAGCTCAACGTCTGGGGCAAGCATCCGTTCTTCGTCGAAACCGAGGGCGAGCATTCCGCCCAGTCCGGGGCGTTGGGCGCCGCCCTGACCGGCGGCAACTACATCTCCAACGCGTCCTCGTCCCAAGGGATCCTGTACGCCCTGGAGTCCCACTACGTCACAGCCGGCAAGAAGATCGGCGGGTTCGTGCTCCAGGTGGCGGCCCGCGTGGTCACCAAGCACTCCCTCAACGTCATGGCCGGTCACGACGACATCTACGCGCTCCTGCCTGCCGGGTACACCATTCTGTTCGGCTCCAACCCGCAGGAGGCTGCGGACCTGGCGGCCATCTCCTACCGCACGTCGGCCGAGTCGCTGATCCCGGTCGCCAACACGATGGATGGATTTGCGACCAGCCACGTGATGAGCGAGATTCTCCTGCCGGAGCCCGAGCTCCTGCGCGAGTACCTCGGCGATCCGGCCGGCCGCATCGTGTCTCCCACGGTGGCCCAGGACATTCTGTTTGGCGCCAAGGGCCGCATGGACCAGTTGGACCGCTACCTCGGCCGCCACACCGAGGACTTCGAGGCCTCGGATCTGACCGCCTTGCGCGCTCATCTCGCCTCCATGGCCGAGGCCGTAGAGGCGGACGATGCCGGCACACTGGTTGCCGAGACATCGGTGTGGGTTCCTGAAGACTTGCGTTCGCAGTGGCGCCGCGCGTGGCTCGGTGCCTGGGCCAAGGGCACACGCCAGCGGGTTCCGGCCCTGGTGGACCCCAACAACCCCGGACTGACCGGCCCGGTCCAGAACCAGCCGGACTTCCAGGCCGGCTCGGTGGACCACCGCACGCACTTCGCGACGGCCGTCCCCGACCTGGTCCGCTCCGCGATGGCGGACTACTCCGCCTTGACCGGCCGCCCCTACGCGCCGGTCCTCGCCTATGACACCGAGGACGCCGACTACATCATGGTGGGCCTCGGATCGATCACCGACGATGTCCGCGCCGTCATCCCCTACCTGCGCGCCCAGGGCGTGAAGGTCGGCGTGGTCTCAGTCAAGCTCCTCCAGCCATTCCCCGAAGCCGAACTGGTGGCGGCGCTCGGCCGCGCCAAGGCCGTCACCGTGCTGGAACGCTCAGACGATACGGCTCTGACCCGCCTGGTCACCCAGGCGTTGTTCCGGGCCCGCACCAACGCCGAGCAGGCCACCTCGCCGTATCCTGACATCCCGCCGCTGGACGCGATCCCCCACCTCACCACCGCGATCTTCGGGCTTGGCGGCCACGATGTGCAGCCGCGCCACCTTGTTGCGGCCTTCCGCGCCATGACCGCGCCGAACCCGGCGCCCTTGATCTACCTGGGCTCCCAGTTCTTCTCGCCCGCGGCGAGCGGGACGCTCGCCGCTGTCCAAGACCGGTTGCGGGGCGCCTATCCGCAGACCGAGACGATGGCGCTGGACACCGAGGACAATCCGGAGCTTCTTCCTCCCGGCTCGTTGCGCATCCGCTTCCACTCGGTGGGCGGCTATGGCACCGTGGCCACCGGCAAGCTGCTCACCGACATCCTGGCGGGCGTGCTGGGCATGCACTCGAAGTCCGCACCCAAGTACGGGTCGGAGAAGTCCGGCGCGGCCACCAACTACTACATCACGCTGTCACCCGAACCGGTGCTGCTCACCAACGCCGAGTTGGAGGATGTCGACGTCGTGGTGGCCCCGGACCACCAGGTGTTCCTCCACGCCAACCCCCTCAAGGGCCTGGTGACGGGCGGCACCTTCATCCTGCAATCGGACAAGGCACCCACCGACGTGTGGCGCTCGCTGCCCGCACACGCGCGGCGCGCCATCGTCGAACGGAAGATCCGGTTCCTCGTGGTGGACGCGTTCTCGGTGGCTCGCAAGCACGCGCCCACCCCCGAGCTTGAGACCAGGATGATGGGCATCGCCTTCATCGGCGCGGTGATTGGCCACGTGGAGCAGATTTCGCAGGGGGCATCGACCGAGTCTGTCGATGCCAAGGTGCGTGCCCAGATCACCGCCAAGTTTGGGCGCAAGGGCGAGGCCGTGGTGGAGGGCAACATGTCCGTCATCCGCGACGGCATGTCCGCGACGGTGAGCGTCGACTATGCCGATCCGGCCTTCGAGGCCGCGCTCGCCGCTCCCCAGGCGCTCGCCGGCGCTGCCCCGGGACGCACGAAGGCGCTGTCTGGCGCCATGTGCCCAGCGGTCGGATCACCACGGCCCACCGCACTGTTCGACCCTGAGTACTACGAAGACCTCGCCGCCCGTCCATTCCGCGAGGGCACCATCGGCGAGGCCCCCGTGTTGCCCGGCGCCGGGATGTTCATGCCGGCCGGGACCGGCGCGGCCAAGGACAAGGGCATCTTCCGGCGCACCGTCCCCATCTTCGACCCGGCCCGCTGCACCGGGTGCCTGGAGTGCGGGATCGTCTGCCCGGATACGGCCATCCCGACCACGGTCCACGAGTTTGCCGATCTGCTCGGCGCGGCCGTCGCGGCCGCGGACATCCCCGAGGCTCAGCGCGAAGCGATCGCCCCCCATGTCCACCCGTGGGCGGAGAAGATCCGCACCACCTATCGGGCGACCTCGGCGGCCAACCTGCGCCTCGCCGAGGTCGCTGTCCAGGCGGCAGAAGAGTTCGCCGACGTCCGGGCGATTGCCCGTAACCTCGACGCGATCGTCGCCTCCCTCGCCGCGTTCCCCGTGGCTCGCACCCGGCCGTTCTTCGACGCCATGGAGAAGGCCGAGCCGGGCAGCGGCGGCCTGTTCTCCGCGGTGATCGACCCGTGGAAGTGCACCGGCTGCCTCCAGTGCGTGGACGTATGCGGCCCGAACGCGCTGAGGGCGACGGAGCAGAACAGCGAGGTGGCCGCCGATCTGGAGACCCGGTTCGAACGCCTGAACGCCCTGCCCAACACGCCAAAGCGCATCACCGCGGACGCCACATCGACGGACGGGGACCTCAAGCGAATCATCCTCGACCACGGTGTCTACTACGCGATGACCGGCGGGCATGGTGCTTGCCGCGGATGCGGCGAGGTCACCTCGATCCGCCTCCTCACCTCTCTCAACCGGGCGCTGGCCGCCCGCAGGCGGGCCGAGCACCTCAAGGACCTGGACGCCATCGTCGATCGGTTGCACGCCAAGCTCGCGACGCTGGGCGACGACGGCGATCCGGCCCGGCGCGCGCGGATCACCGGCGCAATCGACGAACTGGAGCGGCGCTGCTACCTCTACGAAGGTGGTCCCACTGGGGAGGGTCCGGCGCCGACCGTGATCGCCAACTCGACCGGCTGCTCCAGCGTGTACGCCTCGACCATGCCGTACACGCCGTACATCGACCCGTGGGTCAACTCGCTCTTCCAGGATGCCCAGCCTCTCGCCATCGGCATCTACGAGGGCCTCGCCGCGCACCTGACCGGCGAGGTTAAGGCGCTGCGGATCGCCGAGAAGGAACTGGCCGATTCCTACGATCCGGCCCGCGACGACGCGGCGTTGAAGACCCTGGCGTGGCGCGACTTCACCCCCGCTGAGCGCGCTCTCGCCCCTGTGGTGATGACCATCTCCGGCGATGGCGCCGCCTACGACATCGGCTTCGGTGCCATGAGCCGCGTTCTGGCCGGCGGCACCCCGATCAAGGCGATCGTGCTCGATACGGGCGCCTACTCGAACACCGGTGGCCAGGCCTCGACAGCCAGCTTCACAGGCCAAGATGCGGACCTCGCCCGCTACGGCAAGGCTCACGCCGGCAAGCGCGAACTGCGCAAGGAGTTGGGCCTGCTCGCGGTGTTCCACCCGAACACGTTCGTGGCCACCACCTCCACTGCCCTTCACGCGCACTTCCTGCGGGCCGCCGCGGACATGTTCGCCTACGATGCCGGCGCATCCCTCATGGAGGTCTACACGCCGTGCGGTACCGAGAACGGGCTCCCGGAGGATCTGTCCAACGCCCATTCGCGCCTCGCCGTGTCCAGCCGGATGTGCCCGCTGTTTGTGCACGATCCGCGCCGGGGCGACACCCTGCCCGAGCGGTTGTCGCTCGACGGCAACCCCGACCCGGATCAGCCGTGGACCACCACGACCATCACCTACGTGGACGATGACGGCGCCACCCAGGTGCTCACCACGCCACTGACGCCGGCGGAGTTCGCCATGGGCGAGGTGCGGTTCGCCAAGCAGTTCACGCGCATGTCGCCGGCGGACGAGGCGGCCGGCGTGCCGATCGCCGAGTACGTCGCCCTGGAGGGAGCCGACAGGGCCGGGAAGATCCCCTACATCCTGGCGACCGATCGCAAGAACCGGCTGATCAAGGTGGCCTGTTCTCCCGCCATCGTCGCCCTGGTCGAGGACAGGCAGCATCACTGGCAGACGCTGCGGTTCCTCGCCGGGCATGGTGCGGCCGAGGCCACGGCCGAGTTGCGCACGGAGCTGGAGGCCTTGACCGCCCAATACACCGAGGCGCTCACCGCACGCGAGGCGTCGCTCGACCAGATCGCAGCGGCGATGGCCGACCTCGCCTCGTCCTCCTCGGCGCCGCTGATCGCCCCGATCGCCCTGGCCGGTGCCACGCTTGGCGGCGCAGCACCGGCGGCCACGGCACCGGCGGGGGCGGATGCGGGGGACAAGCCGATCTGGCTGGACCCCGCGGACGAACCGAAGTGCAACGACTGCGCCACGTGCTACCAGGAGCTTCCGCAGCTCTTCGAGAAGGCGACAATCGTGGTGGACGGCGAGGCCAAGACCGTGGGGCGGATGAAGCCCGGCGCGCTCGACGGTTTCGAGGTCACACCGGACGTCGCCAAGCGCATCTCCCGTGTCAAGGCCACGTGCGATGCGGAGATCATCCGGTGACCGCGACCCTCGAACCCCAGACCCCCAGCGCCGGACCCGCCGGCCACGAGGATGTCCAGCGATGGATGGGCGCGCGGACCGCACTGTCCGCCACGCGCGAGCAGGTCGAATCCCTGGCCGATGCCCCGGCCGTGGCGTCCTTCCAACGGAAGATGACGGTGCTGGAGCGTCGGCTCGCCGCGGATCCCCGGTCCTTCCGCGACCTGTTCATCGCCGATGGCATGGCCGCAGTGGCCGCCGAGTTCCGTGGCGGTGAACTCAGCGCGGAGTTCACCGAGCGTCTGTGGACCATGATGCTCCGAGGCGACGACATGTCCACCGTGCTGTTGCGGTTCTTGTGGAACTTGCCGCTCGGTAAGAAGCGTGTCTTTGTCCGCGCATTGGATGCGCACCTATCCGAGCGCTATCCGGTGTTTGCCGGCCTCAGCAGGGATTGGCCCGCCGGCAACACCATCCCGCCCTACATCCGGTCCCCAGAGGAGCGTTCCACGGACTTTGGACTGGTCAACAAGGGTTATCTCGGCTACATGGACCTGGGGTATTCCGTCCGCGAAGTCGAGTTACTCGTGTGGTTGGAGGCGATGCGCGACAAGCAGTGCGCGGAATCGCCGTGTGAGCTCGGGATTTTCCTCGCCGATCACCGCGAGCCCAAGTTCGGGTGCCCGGTGAAGATCCACATTCCGCGGATGTTTGAGTTGATCGGTGAGGGGAAGTTCGCCGAGGCGCTGGAGATGTTGGAGGCGTCCAACCCGCTGCCCAACGTGACCGGGCGGGTATGTCCCCAGGAACTCCAATGCCAAGGCGCGTGCATCCACAAGACGGCCATGTCCATCGGCCAGTTGGAGTGGTTCCTGCCCGAGCACGAGAAGATCGTGGATCCCGACGCCGCCGTCCGGCGCTTTGCCGGGCGCCCCGACCCGTGGATCGCGGCCGCCAAACCACCCGTCGCGGTGGTCGGTTCGGGCCCGTCTGGGATGATCAGCGCGTACCTCCTGGCCGCTGACGGATTCCCGGTCACCGTGTTCGAGGCATTCCACGAACTCGGTGGAGTGTTGCGCTACGGCATCCCTGAGTTCCGTCTTCCCAACCAGTTGATCGACGACGTGGTGGGCAAGATCAAGCTCCTCGGTGGGCGGTTTGTCACCAATTTCGTGGTGGGCAAGACGGCCACCATCGCGGAGTTGCACGATGCCGGATTCTGGAAGATCTTTGTCGGCACCGGAGCGGGCCTTCCACGCTTCATGAACGTGCCAGGCGAGCATCTGCTGGGCGTCATGTCCGCCAACGAATTCCTCACCCGCGTCAACCTCATGCGAGCTGCCGACGACGCGTACGAGACGCCTTTGCCCGCTGTGCGCGGGAAGGAGGTGCTCGTCATCGGCGGCGGGAACACGGCGATGGACGCGGCGCGGACCTCCAAACGGCTGGGTGGCCACGTGACCATCGTGTACCGGCGGACGCGCAGCGAGATGCCGGCCCGCGTGGAGGAACTGGAGCACGCATTGGAGGAAGGCATCGATCTGGCGGTGCTGCGTTCGCCATCGGAGTTCCTCGGCGATGGCAAGACGGGGTTCGTGACGGGCGCAACTCTCGATGTCATGGAGCTAGGCGAGCCGGACGATTCGGGCCGGCGCCGGCCGTTCGCGACCGGCCGCACCGAGAACGTGGTGGCCGACCTGGTCATCATGGCTCTCGGCAACACCGCCAACCCGATCATCAAGGACTCGGAGCCGCGCCTGGAGGTCTCTCGGCGGGGCACCATCAACCTGGCGGCTCCGGGCTCGCAGGCGACCACGCTGGCCGGGGTCTACTCCGGCGGGGATGCGGCGCGTGGCGGGTCCACGGCGATCCGGGCGGCCGGGGACGGCCAGTCGGCGGCACGGGAGATCCTGGGGTCGGTCGATATCGATCCGGATGTCATTGCCGGGATGGTGGCCGGCGCGCTCGCCTACACCGAGACGAGCGCTTCGCGGCCCGTCATCGTCGCCAAGACGCACCTGTCTGAGGGGATTGAGGAGCTGGTGATTCAGGCTCCGGCGATCGCCAGGGCGGCCCGCGCGGGTCAGTTCGTCAGGGTGCTGCCCACGGATGATGGGGAGTTGATCCCGCTGACTCTCGCCGATTGGGATGAGGCGGCCGGCACCGTCACGCTGGTGGTTCAGGGGATGGGGACGAGCTCGATCGGGATCAACCGGATGTCGGCGGGCGACGCCTTGTCCGGCATCGCCGGCCCGTTGGGGCAGCCCAGCGACCTCCACCGGTATGGAGCCTCGGAGACAGTGGTGTTCACGGCAGGCGGGCTCGGTCTGCCGCCGGTGTATCCGATCATGCGCGAACACCTGCGGCTCGGGAACCACGTCACCCTGATCTCCGGGTTCCGCAGCAAGGACCTCAGGTTCTGGGATAAGGCGGAGGAGCGGGTGGGCCGGTTGCAGGCCGAGTTCGGTGACCAGCTCGACGTGATCTACGCAACCAACGACGGCACGTTTGGGGTCAAAGGGTTTGTCACCACGCCGCTGGAGGAGATGCTGGAGGCTCAGAAGGCGGGGACCGCCGCGCGACGCGTGGCCGAGGTTGTCACGATCGGTCCGCCGCTCATGATGCGGGCGGTCTCGGACTTGACCGCCAGGTATGGCACGCCGTGCGTCGCCTCGCTGAATTCGATCATGGTGGACGCCACGGGTATGTGCGGCGCCTGCATGGTCCCGGTGATCATCGACGGCACGCTGGTCCGCAAGCACGCATGCATCGACGGCCCCGAGATCGAAGCTCACATCATCGACTGGGACAAGTTCCTCCCGAGGTTCGGCCTGTTCCGGGCCCAAGAGCAAGCCAGCCGAGCTAAGCACGGGCTGCCGACGCGGTAGACCGCGAGCCCGCGGGCGCCTCGCGAGCCCTCCGCACGGTCGAGCCCCAATCCCTTCCCGGCAGCCATGCGGCTGTCCCCGGTGCGTGCATGTGTCCGTCATCGTGCTGATGCCGGACTCATGCACTGCGGTTCTCCCGTGCGCGCCAGGCGGTCCCACCCCGGTATGGCGATGGCCGCGCCGACATGGCTGAACAGCAGACTAAGAGACATCCCGCGGGCATCGAGATGGCGCATTGGCAGACTCCAAGTCCCGTCAGGCGCGGTTTGGAGGCATCGAAGTCTGCAATTGCGCCATCTCGATACGCTGGTACACGGTGCAACCCGTGCCTGACGGTCCGGACCCCCACGCTCCGCAGTGCCTTACACAGCCCACGACCAGCTAGCGATGCCCGCAACACTTCCTCGACCTCGTTCGCGCCAACCTCCCTGTCGGACCTGGGGCCGAAATCTACGCCGGTAACCCGCCCCGCTACGGCACCACGGACCACAGCGCGTCTATGGGGACGGCGGCGAGGCTGGGGCCGAACGGCATCGTACGTTCGCCGGTGTATAGGACGATGCCGGCCCTAAAGTCCTCGCCCAGCAGGTCACGCAGGCGCGCGAGCGTGCGGAAGTCGCGCGCAGTGACCCCGGCGGAGGCCTTGACCTCGATACCAACAACATCCCCGTCTCGGGTTTGGGCAATGACATCGACTTCGCGGCCTGCTTGGTCGCGAAAGTGCGACAGGTCAGGCGCGGACTTGGACCAGGCGGCCTGTTTGGCGAGTTCGCTCACGACGAAAGTCTCCAGAACGATGCCGGCGCGCGCCTCGTGGCGCCCACCGGTTCTCAGCGATGTTGGGGTGACGCCGAGCAGATGCGCGGCCAGCCCGGAGTCGCGTATGAAGACCTTGGGGTGCTTGATGGCTCTGGCGACGGCGGATGTTGACCAGGCGGGCAGTGTCCGGGTGACGTACAGGTCCGCGAGCACGGTCGCGTAGGGCCCGAGCGTAGTACGTGCGACTCCCAGGTCCGAGGCGGCCGAGGCCATGACGAACTGTGACCCGGCAGTCGCGGCGACATATGCGGCCAGTCGCGGCAGATCCTCCAGACGTTGGAGCCCGGCGATGTCGGGGGCGTCGCGCCGGGCAAGGCGGCGCAAGTAGGCGGCGAACCAGGCGCTGCGGCGTGGCCCAGACTCCCTCGCAACCACCTCAGGGAACCCACCAACTGAGGCGCGGTCGATGTAGTCGCCGCGTTGAAGGACGCTGTGATGCCCGATGAAGGTGTCCCCGGCGAAGGCGCGATCGAGAAAGGTCTCACGTACTCCGGTCAGTTCACCCTGGCTGAAACCCTCCAGGACAATGGTCTCGGCCCGCCCGGCCAGCGAATCGGCACCGCGCAGCGACAGGAGGTCCGCACTGCCGGTGAGAAGAAACTGGCCTGGGTCTCGCCGCACATCCACCTCCGCCTTGACCGCGAACAAGAGATCGGGAACACGCTGGATCTCGTCGATGACGAGCAGTCCTGCAGCGCTCTGACGTGCGAACGATGTCGGATCGGACGCCGCCGAGGCGCGAGCGGCCCGGTTATCGAGGCTCACGACCACCCCACCTCGCGTTGATGCCACCACGCTGGCAAGGGTC
The DNA here is from genome assembly GCA_031266115.1 of Bifidobacteriaceae bacterium. Taxonomy (GTDB): domain Bacteria; phylum Actinomycetota; class Actinomycetes; order Actinomycetales; family WQXJ01; genus JAIRRT01. The sequence goes on along the minus strand of JAISBQ010000221.1, from coordinate 486 downwards.
GACTTTCCGACTTGACGCCCACCCTCCAGGACAACGATCCGGCTATCGCTCAAGGCGAGGGCAACGGCATCGTGCGCGAACCGCTGCACCAGACCATCCGCGCGATGAAGGACCGGTTCAGCCGGTGTATCTGACTCCGCACCAACCGACATGCCCGTCATTCTACACGGTTCAGCTCGTCGCTTTCCATGGCTCAGCTCGTCACTTCACACGGGCCAGCCCGTCGCTTCGCTTGGCGCAACTCATCGCTCGGCCTAGGCATGGTCGATGTCTGTCTAGCCAGCATCCGCGCCGCGCATGGTCACCCTCACCCAGTCAGTACCGCCGATCTGGTGGCGCCGGGGGACGTCACAGGGTGACTACTGGAGACGAGCCGTCAACGTATACCCACCAGTGTTCGTGTTCGTATCCGCACTCGTATAATTCCGGACCTGCACATAATAGGTTTGACCAGCAACCATCTGATACGTCAACAAGAAATTCGGA
>JAISBQ010000176.1 GCA_031266115.1 Bifidobacteriaceae bacterium | reverse complement strand
CAAACCCCGAAACCCGACTGTAGTACTAGGGTCCATCAGAAACTCAGCCGCTCACCGCCCGGGCAGCGCTCTGACCAGTGACAGCGCGAAATCGATGAGAGTTTCCGATAACGCTCTTGGTTGCGGCCCGTCTCATTCCGCGTCCAGGGACACTATGGCCGCGGTCGCGTTGTCCATCCACCGCGCGTGCGTGTCCTTGATGGACTCGACCTCCATCCGCATCGTGTCCATGACCGTGTCTTCCGCGTCCGCCTTTGCGGTCGCGACGGCCTCCCAGAACTCGGTTGTCACCTTGCAGGTGGCATCCGCCACGGCCGTGCGGATTTCCTCGTCATCTGGCTGCGATGTCGCGAAGCCCGGGTATCCTTCGGCGTCGAACACCGCAAAATCAGCGAAGGCGGCGTGGGGATCTGCATAGTCGTAGCCGTCATCCCGCATGCACTGGCTCCATTCGGTGACGGCCGACGCGAGACCGGGGCCGGTGCGGGAGAGCGATTCGACTTGGGATTCGATTTCCATTTCGATCTCACCTGTCTCCTGCTGGGTCAAGGTCCCGGCATAGATGACGCTGTCCGCCTCACCTGAGCATCCTCCGGGCTTGTCTGCTGTGCCGCCCGTGAGCCATTCGACGCCATAAAGAGCCTCAAAGTTGCCAGGAGGCTCAGATTCCCCGGAGGTGGTCTCGTAAGTGAAGACTTCTTCCGGCGGGACGTCCCGATAGCCGTACATTTGAGCGTACTGCGGCTGCGAAACGCCCCACCACGGGTCACGGTATGCGTCTTCTGCCGCATCGACATCGCCTGAGACGCTGACGGTATCGCCGTAGTCGCCGGGGAATCCTGCCTCGCTCATGCATGCCTTGCGGACGGCGTTGGTGGCTTTGGTGATCAATTCTTGCTCGGCGGCGGGCTGTGCGATCGCCTCGCTCAAGGCGCTCTTGGGCCTCGATGCCGATGGAGATACCGATGTCGGCGTGGATGGCGAAGGGTTGGGGCTGTCCGCTTGGCACGCGGGAAGGGTCAGGGCTGCGGCACATAGGGCCATCGCCGCGAGGCATCGACGGGACGTGGACACGGGCGGGCGCGAGCCGCGGCTGAAGCGCGTCGTCATCCTGCCGCCTTCGGGTCAGTCGGGGAAGTGGGTAGACACGATGAGGGTACCGGGGATGTGGGCGCCGCGTTCGGGGGACCAGGCGCCCCAGCGAAGCGCTTCGCTGGGCACCGGCTGGGGCTCGGCCACATGGTCGATGGTGAAGCCGGCACCGGTGAGGGAATTGATGTGGTCGGCGACGGTGTGGGGGAACTCGGCGTACACCAGACGGCTTGCCTCGCGTTCGGCGTATGGGGTGGGGTCGAAGTAGGAGCGGACCACCGTGAGCGCGCTCGCCTGGACCGATGGGTCATCGGGGAAACACCAGCGCATGGGATGGACGGCCGAATACACCCACCGTCCGCCACCACGCAGCACCCGCGCGACCTCGCGGTGGACCTCGGCGAGATTCGGCAGGAACCCGAGTGCCCCATAGGCGGTGAAGACGACGTCGAACGTGTCGGCCGCGAACGGCAGTGCCCGTGCGTCACCCAGCACCAGCGGCACCTCAATGCCGGTGCGTCGGTTGATGTCCATGCCCACCTGCACCATGCCCACAGACGAGTCGAGTCCTACCGCGAGGGCGCCGGCCGTCATCGTCCACCGGGCACCCTGGGCGGCGCCGCAGCCGACCTCGAGGATCCGCGCGCCCCGCACGTCGCCCAGCAACGCGGCCGAGGTTTCACGGACGCCTTCAGGACACCACAGAAGGTCACAATCGCCCAGGTCACGGCCGTGTTCGGTGTAATACTCCACCGCGGCAGCGTCCCACCACGCGCGCCCGCCGGACACCTCAGCCGGATCGATGGAGGAGAACCCCGCACTGCTCACCGCACCATTGTGGACCCGGCCGGCTCGCCGGGCGAATAGTCCGCATTCGACGGGCCGGGGTCCCGGTAGGCTGACTCCGGGTCTGTTCGACCCGTGGTTCACGCCAGAAGGGGGCATGGGGTCATGCGTATCGGTGTCTTGACGGGCGGAGGCGACTGTCCGGGACTCAACGCGGCGATCAGGGCCGTGGTCAAGCGGGCTGAATTGGAGTACGGAGACTCGGTGCTCGGGTTCCGCAACGGGTGGCGCGGGGTGCGCGACGGCGACTTCCTGCCGTTGACGCGCAGCGCGCTGCGGAACATGTTGCCCCAGGGTGGCACCATCCTCGGGACCGCCCGGTTCCATCCCTCCAAGAAGGACGGCAGCTTGGAAGCGGTGTTGGGAATCCTGGAGGCGGAGCGCGTCGAGGCGCTCGTGTGCATCGGCGGCGACGGGACACTCAAGGCGGCCAACCGGGTTGCCCAGGCCGGCATCAAGGTGGTGGGGATCCCCAAGACCATCGACAATGATGTGGTGGGAACCGAGCTCTCCATCGGGTACCACACGTCGGTGAACATCGCCACCGAGGCGATTGACCGGCTCCACACCACGGCTGAGTCTCACAACCGGGTGATGGTGGTCGAGGTGATGGGACACCACGCCGGATGGATCGCTGTCCACTCCGGGATCGCCGGCGGTGCCGAGGTGATCCTCATCCCTGAGGCGCCCTTCGACATCGACGAGATCACCGCCTATCTCAAGCACCGCCATCGTTCGCATGCGAATTTCTCCATCGTCGTGGTGGCCGAAGGCGCGGTCCCCGCTGAGGGGACCTCGATGGAATTCGCCACGCCGTACGCCGCGACCGGTGCGATCATCCCCGGGTCGATCGGGGAACGCATTGGCCACGAGATCGCCGAGCGGACCGGATTCGAGACGCGCGTCACTGTGCTCGGGCATGTTCAACGCGGCGGCACCCCCACATCGCAGGATCGCGTGTTGGCATCGCGCTTCGGTGTGGCCGCAGTCGACGCGATCCAGGCCGGCAACACCGGCGTCATCACGGCGCTGCGATCCGAGCGGATCGAACTGGTTCCCATCGCCGACATCGCCGGCAAGCTCAAGACGGTGCCCGCCGATCTCATCAAGGTGGCCACCGCCCTGGCCTGAGGAGGGGTGCTATGCGGGGGTTGGGCGCGGTTGGGGTCCTTGCGACGTCCAGGGGTTGAGCACCGGCACGCCAAACCGGCCGAAGTCCGAGGTGTTGCGGGTGGCGATGGTCAGCCCGCAGGCCATTCCTGTCCCCGCGATCAGGGCGTCCGCCAGCGGTGCCGGATCGGGGACGTGAAAACGAGCCGCCATCCGCGATGCTTCGAGGCTGACAGGCAGCACTCGTCCGTGAAACGCCTCCAGCAGATTCTCCAGCCATGTGCGATACACAGCCCCTTGAACTGCGTCTTTGCGCTCAGTCAGCAAGACTCCACGCTCCATCTCGTGGACCGTGATCACCGACACAAACGCGTGGGCCAGGTCTGTGGACGCGGCCCACGCAACGAAGGTGGGGTCGGCGTCGACGTGGCGGACCCGTCTCAACTCCGATGTGACACACGTATCCAGCAGCAGGCGCATCACAAGGGCGCGTCCCGTGGTGGGTCGTCAGCGCGGACGTACGGTGTCTTGATGGCGGCGAGCTCGGGGCCGCCGGACAGGTCCGCTAGCGTCGCTCCGGCCCACTGCCGCCGCCGATTGACTCCTTCGCGTAAGATATCGCGCGCTTGCGCCTCCATCGAGTCATTGCGTTCGGCCGCCAGCGCCCTCAACTCCTCATACACGTCTTGATCCAGATTCCGGACGGTCAACGTCGCCAATTCGCCCTCCCCTGACAGCAGTAGTGACAGCGTCAATGCTAGCAGCAGGGCGCGAGGGCTTCTTTCTCATGGACCGAGCAAGGCCAAGGGGATGACAGCGATGCCGTCGGGGCGTCGATAGGCCAGTTCGCCAGTTGTCAGCACGGCAGCATCGGCCATGCGGTCGCCAAGGCGTTGGCGCAGCCACAGCAGGTGCTTGAGACTCGCCATGCTCGCCTGCCATGCCGGAAGCGGATCGAGCAGGAACAGCCGCGTCAATGCCTCGCGATAGTGCGCGACCGTCTGGCGGACCGGCATCGTCGATTGGCTGAGCGATGCTGCTGGCGTGGTTGCCAGGCGCTCGGCGAGCGACATCGGTCGTAGGACCAACCGCAGGATGCGTCCGGCTCCGGAATGAAGCCTGGTTCCAGGCCGCGGTTCCGCTGAGCCAGTGAGTATGAACCCTGGCGAAGGGCTATCTGTGTGGCTGTCGAGTGGTGGGGCGGGTTTGGGTTGGGGGTGAGGGTGCCTCTGTGATGGGTGAACATCTAGGGGTGTGGACTTCGCTGGGTTGGAGCGTTGTCGTGGTTGAGCCTATCCGTCCTGTGGCTGGGGTCCCCGAGTTCTAGACGGAAGCGCAACACCCCTACGGTTGTGGTTGTTCAGATCACGACCTGGAGGGGGTTGCGCTTCCTTGGCACGACACTACAAGCATTTGACGTTGGACGAGCGAGTC
>JAISBQ010000157.1 GCA_031266115.1 Bifidobacteriaceae bacterium | reverse complement strand
CGGGTTCTACGCTGCGGGCGGTCGCACCGGAGGGCTGGCCGAGCGTGACGCGGGAGTGGACGCGCAATGGGAAGAAGTTCTCCACGGCAAGCTCCTACAAGCTTCCGAGTTCCGAGAAGGAAGGGAACGTGATCGAGTTGACACAGACGCTGAAGTATCAGGGACTGACGATCTCCGCCACCGCTCCGACCTTGGTGGTCACCAGGTAGGGTCCTGCACGTCCATCCCGCGGGCCCCGTGCCCGGCCACGCGACAGGGCCGGGCACGGGACCTGCGTGGTCGAGTCAGGCGCCATCGTCGCCTCCCCAGGCCGCCGAGTTTCAGGTTTGCGGGCTCCCCGGGGCGGTTTCGGCCCGGAAAGGTGAAACTCGCGCGGCCCTGGGGCACCATGGCGCGTAGCGTCGTCGGGCAGTTGGGCATCGGATGGACAGCCGTGTCACAGATCCGGACGGGACACAACCACCACCCAGACCATGCCGGGGCCATGGTCCCCCAGCAGCCTGTCAACCCCGAGTGGCCGGCACGGTGCGTGTGCCGCCGCCGTGGTTGGTCCAGCTAAGAACGCGACACTCACCTTCGCCCACGAGGAGCGCCGCGAGTTGAGCTTTCGAGTCCCCGGGAGACCAGACCTGCGACCCGAACCCTCAACTCGGCACTCCCGTGGGCTCCACAGACCGGCGAGTTGAGCCTTTGGAGTCTCCAAACGGCTAGGTCCACGACGCGAACCCTCAACTCGCTGACCCGAGGCACGCGAGGGGGACCATGTGGTCGAGGCCGCGGTCGCGGACGTGGCGCCTATCCCGTGTCTCACGCCCCCAGCAACCTTTCCGAGGGCTCACCCCCGGACGCCGAGACTCGACGATGGCGCCAGCGCGTCGGCGCGTGCTCCTGAGGTGGCAGCACCCAAGTCCCCGAAATCTCTCCAGGCGGGGGAGCGGTGCTCCCCCGCAAGCGCCGGCCCGCCTGCCAGATATTGACCTGACAGACGGGCCGACGAGGCGGATCGCTATGCGGCGTCGTCCTATGCCTTGACTTTCTTCGTGGCCTTGGACGTCTTAGTCGCCGAGACCATGCCCTTCTTGGTGCCGGTGACGACGACCCTAATCTTCTTGCCCGTGAGCGCCTTGGTGAGCTTCAGCGTCTTGTTCGTGGCGTTCTTGATCTTGGTGCTGCCGGAGTACCACTGGTAGGAGTACTTGGTGGCAGCGGTCCACTCGGTCACCGAGGCGGTTAGCCTCCTACCGACTTTCGCCGTGCCCTTGATCTTGATCGTGCCCGCCTTGACCGACTGGATGACGGTCGAGGGCGCGCCGGCACCCGGATTCTGAAGAGGCTGCTCCACTGCGGGCGGTCCGACCGGCACCTTGACCAATCCCGCGAGCGCGGCCGTCAAGGACACCACGGCGGAGGAGACTTGCGCCGGCGAAGACGCGGCCGATCCGGCAACCGCGCGTGCCGTACCCAACGCGGCTGCGAACGCGGCCCATGATTCACCGGTGAAGGACGCCTGATCCAGCAACGATGCCTGGCCCACCAGAGCCCCCAAGGAACCGCGGGCAGAAGCGGGATCGGTGGCCACCGTGGTCTGGCCGGGCTGCTGGACCACGACCGTTGGACCGGGTTGCGGGATCAGTGCCTCCAATCCGCTCAATGCGGCGGCCAGGCGTGCCTGGGCGGTGGCGACCCGTGCCTGGGTGACCGAATCCGGGTCCGCGGCGACAACCGCCTTGGCGACCGCCAGCGCTGTGGCCAGGGCCTCAACCGACGCCTGGGTGTACCCGGCGGTCGGGACCGCTGCGGCAGCAGCGACCTGGGCGGCCAGACCTGCCGTGGGAACGCGGTGAACCAGCCACCGGAAGGCGTTGTCCAGGGACGTCAGGGCCGCGGCGGCACTCAATCTGTTGACCGGGTCTTGGGCCATCACCGACGTCGCGGCCCTCAGTGCCTCCCGGTAGGCGGCCCACGACGCGGAGGTGTAGTCAGCCCCGACCAGCTCTGCGCTGGTCAGAGCAGCGACGAGCTGCGCCAGGGATGTCACGGCGAAGCGGTCTGGGTCAAGCACGAGGCCCGCGATCGCCGCATTCAGCGCACTCGCACCCGCATCGGCCTGAGCTTGCGACGCGGTGGACGGATCGGCCAACAACGCCCCCGCAGCGATATAGGCCGTGTTCAGCGCGACCCACGTGCCCTGGGTGTAGTCCGACCTGGCGGGCAGGAGACCCTGGACCAGCGCCACCGAGGCGCTGAGCCCCGTCAGGTCCGCTCGCAGGGTCAACGCGGCCTCGGCGGCACTCAGCGCTCCTGCAACCTGGTCGATGACGGATTGAGTAGACGCGGGATCGTTCAGCGCCGCCTTGGCCGCCGCCAGCGCGGCATCGTAGGCCTGCCAGCTCGAGACCGTGTAGGCGTCCTGGCGGTAGCCCCTGGCTTCGGTGGCGATAACCTGCTCGGCCAGGCCTTCGGATTGGGTCACGGGTGCGGTCTGAACGGTGACGATGGCGGAGCGAACGTAGTTCGTGCCGCCCACCGTGGCGATCACATGCACCTTGACACGCCCGGCCGCGGTCGCGGTGAGCACGCCGGCAGTGGTGATGGATGCCTGGGCGGTGTTCTCGTCCATGGGAGCAATCGTGAACCGGTAGGCGGCCGCTGAGGTTGCCGGTACCACGGAGGCGTTGAGCAGGACTCCGTCTGCGGCATCGTTCAACTCCACACGCCGATCTGCCAGGGTTACCTGCTGTGCGAACAGCGTGGTGGTGGTGTCGGAGTATTCGCTGGTCAGCGCGCCAGCGTGGACCACCACGGGGAACATGGTGGACGCGGTGGTGCCGTCGGCCGTGACTTCAGCGGTGATCTCAGCGACACCGGCGCCCACCGGGCGGACAGTCCCCGCG
>JAISBQ010000098.1 GCA_031266115.1 Bifidobacteriaceae bacterium | reverse complement strand
CCCCCCCCCCCCCGCCCCCCCCCCGTAATGTGCTGTTTGTCCAATGTGGACGGGGTCTGAACAAGACCTGGACGCGAGCCGACGGGGACGAGTCAGCTGCGTTGCAGCTTGGCGCGGGCCGGGCGGCGTCATCAACTCCAACTCGAAGGAGAGATGTCATGGTAAACAAGCACCTGGTGGCGGGAATCGCCCTGGTGTCACTCAGCTTGGGGACGGCCGTCGCGGTGGCGTCTCCCATGGCGGCGGCCGATACCCGGGGGGCCGGAGTGGCAGTCACCGCCAAGGCCGCGCCATCGGTGGTCACAAAGGTGATCAAGGGCACCAAAGCTACCGGCGTGTACATGCCGGAGTCCCACGGCTACCACCTGGAGATGCCGGCGTTGAAGGGCGTCTCCGCCAAGGTCAAGAAGGCCTTCACCAAGAGGATCAACGCGTTGGTCGCCTCGGAATTGAAGAACTACGCCCGAGGCGCGCTGTGGGACTACGAATTCCAAAAGTCCTATTACGACTACCAATACCAGCCGCCCGGCGTGCCGGCGGATCCCCAGAAGATGACCGAGCAGCAGTACTACACGTACTGCCAGACGGGTTTCAAGGACCTCAAGGGATGGTTTACCGGCGCGGTCTATCAGGGTCGCTACGCCTCCGTGGTGCTGACCTTCTCGGGGATCAACGCACCGTGCGAGGGGCTCGGTGGCATGTGGGTGGAATACCGGACCAACCGGTCGGTGACTATCGACACCCAGACGGGCAAGCTGATGGACCTGGCCGATTTCACCTCGAACTCAGCGGGCAAGGTCAACGCTGCCCTGAAGAAGTGGTATCAGGCAGAGCGCCGCGGGGATGACTTTTGCCCTAAGGGATCCGACGCGAAGCCCCCATCGCGTTCCCACCTAGAGGACCCGTGGAAGGTCTGCGACCATGCTGGCAACGTGGTCTTCCCGCTGCCGAAGGTCACCAAGAAGCTGAGCGTCTGCGACCGTCCGGGCAATGTCATGACAATCAACTTCTTGCAGCAGCGGCGATGCTACTTCGACATCGACACCCTGAAGACCGGTCTGGTGGCGTGGCAGGTCCGCAACGCCGGCCTGCGCCTGACATTCCCAGGCGGCGACGCGCCCCGCTACATACTGCTGCCGTGGAGCCAAATTCCGCGCTCCATCTAGGGCGCGCGTCAACCGTATAGGTCGGAGTGGGAACCGATCATCTGGTGGACGATGGCGGCGGCGCAGACGTCTTGTTTGTTCTGCCTCGGGAGGAAGGGCCCGCAGCGTCCGGACAAGGGCAGATTGGTGGCTAGAATCGACTCTTGACCCGTGACGGCGCGAGAACATGCACTGTGACGGGTCGTTGCGCGACTGCTCGGAGCAACCCTCTGGCACGTGCGCGTCCCCACGCCCGCATGCCCAGCGGAGGCCCCGCCCCTCGCTCCAGGACGGTGACACTGATCTATGGCCCCTGACACACGCCGCACAGCCCGCGAGGTGCGCCGCGCGGCCTCTAAGGGGTTGTACGCCCCCGGGTACGAACACGATTCATGCGGTGTCGCCTTCGTGGCGACCTTGCGCGGTGAGGCGGGGCGCGACATCGTCGACTCGGCGTTGACGGTGCTGAAGAACCTGGATCACCGGGGGGCGGTCGGAGCCGAGGCCAACACCGGCGATGGCGCGGGAATCCTGACCCAGGTTCCCGACGCCTTGATGCGTGACCTGCTAGACCGGGGGCTGCCGCCGCGCGGACACTACGCCGTTGGAATGGCGTTCCTGCCCGCCGATCCGGACGAGGCCACCCGGGCGATGGCGAAGATCGACCGGATAGTGACCGAGGAAGGATTGGAGCGGCTCGCCTGGCGGACCGTCCCCGTGGAGGTTGGGCTGATCGGCCCCACGGCCAGGGCGTCGATGCCGATCCTGCGGCAACTGGCGGTCGCTGCGCCCGGTGGGATACTCGGCGGGATCGACCTGGACCGCAAGGCTTACCGCGTGGTCAAACGAGCCGGGCATGAGGCCGGCACCTATTTCGCTTCCCTTTCGGCCCGGACAATCGTCTACAAGGGAATGCTGACCACCGACCAGTTGCTCGGCTTCTTCCCCGACCTCGCGGACCAGCGCTTTGCCAGCGAAATAGCTCTGGTCCATTCACGCTTTTCCACCAACACGTTCCCCTCGTGGCCGCTCGCCCAGCCTTTCTCCATGATGGCCCACAACGGCGAAATCAACACCGTCCAAGGCAACCGCAACTGGGTGCTAGCCCGCCAGGGTCAGATGCAATCCGACCTGATCGGGGATATCGGCCCGCTCAGCCCGGTCTGCGCGCCGGGTGAATCGGATTCGGCGTCTTTCAATTCGGTTCTGGAGCTGCTTCACCTCGCCGGGCGGGGGCTTCCCCATTCGGTGCTCATGATGATGCCGCAGGCGTGGGAGAACAACCGCGACATGGATCCCGCGGTCAGGGCGTTCTACGAATATCACGCGACGGTCCAGGAAGCCTGGGACGGTCCTGCCTGCATCGCATTCACCGACGGCCGGTATATCGGTGCCCAGCTGGACCGCAACGGACTGCGCCCAGGCCGGTTCTGGGTCACCAAGGACGGGCTGGTAATCCTCGCGTCCGAATCTGGGGTGTTGGACGTGCCGCCATCGTCCGTGGCCCGGAAAGGACGTCTGGAACCCGGGCGCATGTTCCTGGTCGATACCCAATCCGGCCGCGTGGTCGAGAACTCAGAGGTCAAGGCCCAGCTCGCGGCTCGCGCACCCTATGACAAGTGGATCGCCGAACGTTCGGTCTACCTCGGCTCCCTACCCCCACGCGAACACATCGCCCACACCAAAGCGTCGGTGGTCCGGCGCCAGCTCACGTTCGGTTACACCGAGGAAGAGCTGCGCCTGATCCTCATGCCGATGGCTGCCAGTGGGGCCGAGCCGATCGGCTCGATGGGATCCGACACCCCCATCGCGGTCCTCTCCCGCCGCCCCCGGTTGCTGTTCGACTATTTTTCCCAGCTGTTCGCCCAAGTCACCAACCCGCCCCTGGACGCGATCCGGGAGGAACTGGTCACATCGCTGCGTTCCGCGATTGGACCCAAACCCAACCTCTTGGCGGAGATTCCGGACCACGCTCGCAAGCTGGTGTTGCCCTTCCCGGTTATCGACAACGACGATCTGGCCAAGATTGTGCGGATCGACCGCTACCGCGAAGGATCGGCCTCGTTCAGCTCGACCATCATCCGCGGTCTGTACCCGGTGGCTGGCGGTGGCGCCGGGCTGGCGGCCCGGTTGGAGGAGATCTTCGCCGAGGTGGACTCGGCGATCGCCGCCGGCGTCAGTTTCATCGTGCTATCGGACCGGGAATCGAACGCCGAGCTGGCGCCGATCCCGTCGCTGCTGCTGACCTCCGCGGTCCATCACCATCTGTTGCGGAACCACACCCGGACCCAAACTGAACTGGTGTTGGAAGCCGGAGACGTCCGCGAGGTCCACCACGTCGCCCTGTTGATCGGCTACGGCGCGGCCGCCGTCAACCCGTACCTGGCGATGGAATCGGTGGAGCGCTTGGTCCGCCAGGGAGATATCTCTGAGGTGGATGAGCGCCGGGCCGTCGCCAACCTGATCAACGCCCTGGGTAAGGGCGTCCTCAAGGTCATGTCCAAGATGGGCATTTCCACCGTCAGCTCCTACCGGGCCGCCCAGGTTTTCGAAGCGGTGGGGCTTGCCGAAGGCCTGGTGGAACGCTATTTCACCGGCACCACGTCACGCCTCGGCGGGGTGGGACTCGACGTCCTGGCCGGTGAGGTCCTCGCGCGCCACTCCCGCGCCTACCCCGTCGATGGCGGATCGGTGTCTGGCACCGTGCTCGATTCGGGCGGTCAGTATAAGTGGCGCCGCGACGGCGAGGCACACCTGTTGGACCCCGACGCCGTTTTCGAACTCCAAACCGCCTGCCGGCGCCACGACTACACCCTGTTCAAGCGGTACGCCGACCGGATCGACGATCAATCGCAGCGCCTCGCCACCCTGCGCGGCCTGTTCACGCTGCGTTACGGCACCCGCGATCCGATCCCGATCGAACAGGTCGAGCCGGCCAGCGCCATCATGCGCCGATTCACTACGGGGGCCATGAGCTACGGTTCCATATCCGCCGAGGCGCATGAGGCCCTCGCCCGGGCCATGAACGCGATCGGCGGCAAGTCCAACACCGGTGAGGGCGGAGAAGATCCGGCCCGGTTGCGGGACCCGGCTCGGCGCAGCGCCATCAAACAGGTGGCCTCGG
>JAISBQ010000015.1 GCA_031266115.1 Bifidobacteriaceae bacterium | reverse complement strand
GAGGGGATGTGGACGGGCCGGTCGCGATTTCGGCGACTCCGCCCGGCCACTCGGGATGCGCGGACGCGCCGCCCGTGGCTCAGAGGTCTTGTCACAGGAGCGAAGTAGGGTGACCCTATGGCCCAACAACCCCCTCCTCGCGGCCTACCTCGCGCTGCGGCCACGGGGAAGGCGAGTTCGTCGGGGCGGGGGCGTTCGCGCCCGGTGACCAGCATGAACGGGCCCAGAACGGGCCGGCCGGGGCCCCGGCCCGCAGCGCCGTCATCGTCCATCGGAGCAGACGGACCGCCGGGACGCCCGCCCCTGGCGCTGCGCGTCCTCGCCGGTCTGTGGATGGGGATAGCTCACGGAGTCGGGGGGGTCTTCCGGCGGTTCGGGGCTGACGCGCGAGGCCTCGATCCGGCGCACCGGCGGGACGGCATCGCGCTCCTGCTGTTGGGCCTGGCGATCGTGGTGGCGGCCCGTGAGTGGTGTGGACTGTCGGGTGTGGCCGGGCGGTGGATCGATCTGGCCGATGCCGGCGTATTCGGAGTGCTGGGCAAGGCGGTGCCTCTGGCGCTGGTCGCCGTGTCGGTGCGCCTCATGCGTCACCCGGAGCAGTCTGGAGACAACGGACGGATCTCCATCGGATTGAGCGCCCTGATCCTGGCGGCGTGCGGGATGATCCACATCCTCAAGGACACCCCGGGGTTCGGCGGGGGCTGGGAGGGGTTGCGTCACGCCGGAGGGCTCTTCGGATGGGTGGTGGGCACCCCGCTGTCGGGTCTGGTCTCCAGGCCGGTCACGTTTGTGCTCTTGGTGATCCTCGCGTTCTTTGGGCTGCTCGTGGTGACCAAGACCCCACTGAGGATGATTCCGCAGCGTCTTCGGGGGGCTCGCTCCTACCTCGGGTTCGCCGGACGCGGCGGGGATGATTCGCCCGTGCGGCGAGGCGGTGGATTGTGTGAGGCGGACGATGCCGGCGCCCCCTACGACAACGACAACGCGTTCCGCACGGCCTATGTAGGAAACGATGCCAGGAGCGTGTCCCTTCCTGACTTCCTGGATCCCGATGGAATAGACGCGGCGCTGCTCGACAGTCTCGAGGGGGGCGATATTCGCAGTGCCGAGACGGCCGAGCTCCCGGCGATGACGCCCCGTCGCCACCCTGGGGCGGGATCGGCGGACACCGATGCCGGCGGGGACCCCCCGGGAGTGGGAGGGTCTGGGATGGGCGACCCGGGACTAGGTGCGACGGATCGAGGACAACCGGGCGTGATTGAATCCTTCCCGATCGGCGCCGGTGTGGGGCTGGCCGGGCTGGCCGGGCGGATGCCGGGGGGTGTGCCCGATCGCAGCGAACAGGGGGAGTTGACGGGGGAGGAGTTGTACACGCTGCCGGATGCCGATGTGCTGGGCAAGGGCATCCACGTCCGGTCTCATTCGACCGCGTCACATGAGACCGAGGCGGCCCTGTCTCAGGTCCTCGCGGAGTTCGGCATCGACGCCGAGGTCACTGGCTTCTCCCGTGGGCCGACGGTGACGCGCTACGAGGTGACTCTCGGTCCTGGTGTCAAGGTGGAGCGGATAACCCAGTTGTCGCGCAACATCGCCTACGCGGTCGCCAGCCCCGACATCAGGATCATCTCGCCCATTCCGGGCAAGTCGGCCATCGGCATTGAGATTCCCAACCATGAGCGCGAGACGGTGGCACTCGGGGATGTGCTGCGCTCGCCAGTCGCCGCCCGGCGGCCCCAGCCGCTGCTCGTTGGGCTGGGCAAGGGCGTCGAGGGTACCTATGTGGTGGCCAACATTGCCAACATGCCTCACCTGCTGGTGGGCGGATCGACGGGTTCCGGCAAGTCAAGCTTCATCAACGCCCTCGTGGTCTCGATCCTTATGCGGGCCACTCCGGACGAGGTTCGGATGGTGCTGATCGATCCCAAGCGGGTGGAATTGACCACCTATGAGGGCATCCCGCACTTGATCACACCGATCATCACCAACCCGAAGAAGGCCGCCGAGGCGTTGGACTGGGTGGTCCGGGAGATGGATGTGCGCTACGAGGACCTTCACGCGTTCGGGTTCAGGCACGTCGACGATTTCAACCGTGCCGTCCAGAAGGGCACCATTCGCCCGCCCGCGGGGTCTGGCCGAGTGCTGCGCCCCTACCCGTACATCCTCGTGGTGGTGGACGAATTGGCGGACCTGATGATGGTGGCCCCCCGCGATGTCGAAGCCTCGGTTCAACGCATCACCCAGCTCGCGCGTGCCGCCGGCATTCATCTGGTGGTGGCCACCCAGCGGCCTTCCGTGGACGTGGTGACCGGGCTGATCAAGGCCAACATCCCGTCGCGGCTGGCCTTTGAGACGACCTCGCAGACCGATTCGCGAGTGGTGCTGGACCAGCCCGGCGCGGAGAAGCTCATCGGCAAGGGCGACGCCCTGTTCCTCGCGTATGGCGAATCCAAGCCTCAGCGGGTCCAGGGGGCTTGGGTGAGCGAATCGGAGATCCGGGCCGTGGTCGCTCATGTCAAGGCTGAGGCCAACCCCGAGTATCGCCAGGACGTGGTCGCCTCGGAGGCGCGGCGCAAGGTCGAAGAAGAGGTGGGAGACGATCTGGAACTGCTGCTCCAAGCGGCCGAACAGGTGATCACCACCCAGTTCGGTTCCACGTCCATGCTTCAACGCAAGCTCCGTGTCGGCTTCGCCAAGGCGGGTCGCCTCATGGATCTCCTCGAATCACGCGGGATAGTCGGCCCGTCGGAGGGGTCGAAGGCCCGCGAAGTCCTCGTGCCGGCCGAGGCGCTCGACGAGACCCTCGCCATGATCCGTGGC
>JAISBQ010000376.1 GCA_031266115.1 Bifidobacteriaceae bacterium | reverse complement strand
GCCGGACCATCCGGCAACAGGGTCGTATCGACCTGGGCGGTCCACACCGGGTTCGTTCCCGTGCCCGCGGTCGCGGCCACTGTTTGTCCGCCCACACTGATCTCCACACTCGCTGGAGCGATCCGACGACCAGGAGTCCCGGCCGGGCACTCACCCCTGGTGGGGGTCAACTGTTGCACACATGGCACCACCGCACTGTTCGCTTCCACATACACGGCCTGGGTGCCCGCAACCTGGGTGTTCGCGGCGGGAGCCAGGATCGTCGCTGCCGGAGCATACTTGATCGTGTTATCCGCCGTGGGCCCGACCAGGGTCGTGTAGGCGCCCACCCGGTCAGCGAACACCACATCATCATCGTTGTACATCGTGATGAAGTCCGCCAACATCGGATGATTCCCCAACGTGGCATGATCCTTGAACGGAACCCAGAACTCACCGGTATCCACGTTCGCGGGAACCGCGAAATAGGCCACCGACCCATCCACCGGATCATCCTGGATCGCGTCGACCACACTGGTCCACCAATCCAACGGATACCGGTAATGGTCGGTCACATGCGCACCATGAGCACCCGCATCATACCGGATACCAGTCTCGGTGATCGCTGTGATCTTCCCGTGCGTATCCGCATATGCTGAGGCGATCTCGACACTCTGGGACAGTTGGGTATACCAGGTCGGGTTCCCTGTCGGGACATCAAAATAGGTGTCCACACCCAGAACATCAACATAGTTATCGCCGGGATACCCATACAGATAGTCGGTTTCGTCCGTGAACGTTCCCGTCGGGGAGAACGCGTAGATCAGATTATGGACACCCTTCACGTCCCGTAAATAGTGGACCGTGAACTGGAACAATGCTTGGATCTCGCCCTCGGTCGCGTTCGGGGTACTCCACCAATATTCGTCCCCGTTATGGTCCTGCCACGGCCGATAGATCACCGGGAACAGGTCACCACTACTATCCGTGTACTGGGCAGCCAGGGCAGCAACCTCGTCCAGATAGGCCACCAAGTTCGCATGCTTCGCACCACCCGGCACGATCTGGGCCACAGGATCGATCGGGCTCACCGACCGTCCATAGTCCACACCAAACGACCCGGCACCAGTCCCGACAGCCAGATTCGAATGCAAATCAGACACACTGACCACACTCCCAGCCGCATACGCAGCCCGAATATCAGCGACCTGATCAACACCGAAACTCGCGACACCCGCATACGCGCCAGTCGCACGATGAGAATCAGACACGATCCCATCCCACGTACCAGCCTTCGCGGAACCCGAGTCCCCGACAACCGCACTCACACCATCCTGGGCCTGACCAAACAACACCTGATCCGACCCACCAACCCCACGCAAAAACGCAAACAACGACTGCGTCACCGGCAACGCCAAATCATCAACCATCCCCAAACCAGCCGTCGAAAAACCAGACGAACCCACAACCGGACGCCCACCAACAGGCACCGGCAACGTCGTGATCGTGGCGGTCTTGGCATACCTGGTGCCCGCGACGTCGGCGACCATCGTCACTCGCACTTGACCGGCGCGCTCAACCCGGAGGACGCCATCGGCGGTCACGGTCGCACCGGGACCGGCCGGACGCGTGATTCCGGCCTCGGAGACCCAAGGAGTGTCGGAGGAGTTGCCCTCGTTCTCACCGAGGGCGAGGTAGTAGGTATAGGTGGCGGCGTCATCGGCGGGGACAACCGTGCCGGACAACTGAACCCCCGCCGTTGCGGCGGCGAGATCTACCGTGCGGTCCGGGAAGCTCGCCTGGCGGGCGAACAGCGTGGTCTCGCTGGCGTCCGGGTTGGTCACCGTGAGGGCGCCCGCATGGACCACTACGGGGAAGGTGGTGGACTTGGCTCCGCCATCGGCGGTCACGGTTGCCGTGATGTGGGTGACGCCGGGACCGGCAGGACGGACGGTGCCAGTCCCATCAACTGTCGCGATGGCGAGATCGGCACTGACGTAAGACACTCGCACCGATGGATCTGCCAAGTTGTAGAACGACTGGTCGGTGCGCGTGGCAGACAGGTTCGCGTGGATGACGTTGCCAGGCACCTGGGTGTTGAGCACCACACCGTCCGGGACAGCGGCCACCACATCGAGTTCGGGATCTAGGGCGCCGGTCACCGTGAAGGGTGCTGAGACGCCCACGGTGGGATCGCTTGACGGAGCGACCCTCAGCGTCCATGCGCCCAGGTCATAGGAACGCTTGTCTGCGTCATCGTCCCAGAACCACAGGTCCGAGGCCTTGAGTTGGATGGAGACCTGCTTGAGCGTCCCCGCCTTGATCGAGATCTTCTCGAAGCCCTTGAGCTGCTGGTCCGGGCGTAGCGGATCGGCGGCGTTCGGGGAGGTGACGTAGAGCTGGACCACCTCTTGGCCATCGCGGCTTGAGGTGTTGCGCACGTCCACGGTCGCGGTGATCGTGTCATCGACATCGACAGACGTGGCCGAGAGGCGAAGATTCGAGTATTCGAACGAGGAGTAGGACAGTCCGTAGCCGAACGGATAAGAGACATCACCCGTGAAGTACTGGTAGGTGCGTCCGGGACGGCCGCCGGTCGGGGTGAGCGTGTAGTCCTTGGCGTTCGGCAGGTCGTCGATGTCCGTGTAGTACGTCATCGGCAGCTTCGCCGAGGGGTTGGCCTTGCCCCACAGGATGTCGCCTAGAGCGTGACCCTGGTACATACCGTTGTAGGTGGACCAGAACAGGGCAGCGACATCGTCCTTGAAAGGCTCGACGTTGATCTGGCCAACGGCCTGGATCCACGCGACCGTCCGCGGGTTGAGCGCGGCCACGTGCTGGATGAGCAGGTCTTGTCCGCGGGGAAGGTCGAGGTTGGAACGGTCTTCCTCTTCGGCCGAGTCCGTGGGGTTGTTGGTCACCCACGGGACCGTGGCTGTGATGCCTTCGCCACCCGACATCGCGATGGTCCCGGTGACGGCGATGACCACGTCGGCCGCTGCCACCTGAGCCTCTTGGGCAGGGGTGAACGTTGGCTGGTAGTAGTCGGTGCGCCACACCGCGTACAGCCGCATGTCCGGAGTCAGCCCGTCGGGCAGCGCGGTCGCCACGTCGAAGCTCAGGGCCGCGTAGTTGTTGTTCGTGATCGATGTTCCCAGCGGGATCTGGGCAATGATCGGGCCGGTGCGGGAGTTCAGGTGGATGTCGAAGCGGCTGTTCGGCAGCAGATCGCCCGTACCGGTATTGGCAAACTGATACTGGACGCGGGCGATGTCGTCGATGGAGGTGGTCCCGGGGTTGGTGACCTGGAGCGGGGTGCCAAAGGAAGCCCCCCAGGCGCCGCGTGTGGAGAAGGTTCCTGCGTTGCCGCTCGACCCTTGCCACCCGTCGAAGTCTCCGCTCGCCTGGAGTTCGACCGACGTCACGCGTCCGATCTCCTGGCCACCGGCGTTGAGGTACCGGGCAACGACATTGGAACGTCCGAGGTTGGGCTTGCGCCGCCGCCAGTCGGTGTTGGCCACACCGTTGATTCCGGGGATGTAGGTGAGCGTGGCGCCGGTGGCGTCAGCGGCCTCCTGCAGGCCCTGCAACGGTGTGAAGTGCTCCTTGGTCGCGGACGGGGAGTAGTCGCCGTGGACCTCGTAGGTGGCCATCGGTCCGACCACCACGATGTCCCGGGCGCTGGCGGCACTCAGAGGGAGCAACGGGGTGGGCGAGGCCTCGGGCCGGTCGTTCTTGAGCATCACCACGGCCTCGTCCGACATCTGGCGGGATGCAGCGAGGTGGTCGGGGGCCGAGATCTGGGTGTCAAGGGTGTAATCCGCCCCGGTCCACGGGACCTTGTCGGGAGAGTCGAATTCACCGAACTCCATGCGAACCTTGAACGCACGGGTCAACGCCACGTCGATGTCTTCTTCGGTGACGAAGCCGTTGCGATAGGCGGGCTCAAGGCCTTGAGTGGTGTTGGGGTAGGCGTTGTCCATGCAGTCCAGCTCGGTACCGGCCTTGAGTGTGTAGGACACGGCCTCTTGCTGAGTGACGAAGTGATCGGATTCGCGTGGTGTCCAGCGGTAGTTGTTGTTGCGGTAGACATCGTTGATCGCTCCGCAATCGGAGGTGACCACGCCGTCGAACCCCCAAGTTCGCCGGGTCAGGGTCTCGATGAACTCGCGGCTCGCAGACATGGGGACCCCGTTCGCGCGGTTGTACGCCGTCATCATCGACTTGGCGCCGTACTCGCCCATCACGGTCGCGAAGGCGGCCGTGTAGTACTCGCGCAACTCGGATTCGGTGAGATCGGATGAGCCGATGTGGCGGTTGGTCTCAGAGTTGTTGGCCAGGTAGTGCTTGGGGGTGACCGCCGTCTTGAGATAGGTGGAATCGGTGCCCTGCATGCCAATGGTGAATTGGCCGCCGATCTGCCCGGTCAGGTACGGATCCTCGCCGTAGGATTCCTCGGCCCGGCCCCATCGGGGGTCGCGGTTGAGGTTGATGGTGGGGGACCAGTACGTCAACCCCTTGTGCTTGGCCGCGGGCGCCACCGTGTCGGTGTGGTTGTTCATGGCCCGTGCCTCGTCCGAGGCGGCCGCCATGCCGACCCGCACAAGGTCGCGGTTCCAGGTCGCGGCGACACCGAGGCCCGTCGGAAACTCGGTAGCCTCGCCGCCATTGATGAGCTGTTGCGCCGGGTTGGTGGAGTTGCCGTGGGCGCGGGCGATGCCGTGCAGGGCCTCGTTCCACCAGTTGTAGGCCTGCACGCCCAGGCGCGGGATCGCCGGGGCGATGCCGTTGTTGTTGGTCAGGCTGGCATTCTGGTACTGCCGTTCGGCCTTGAACTGGGGGAGCTTCTCCGCCCTGGTCATGCGTGAGACGAGATCGGCAGCGCGCTCTTCGAAGGTGTAGCGGCCGGAATCGTCGAGGTACGGGAGTGGGTCGTCGGCCAAAGCCGGCGTGGAGATCGTCATGGTGGCGCTCGCGAGGCCGAGTGGAACGGCCAACGCGAGGGCGAGAACGATTGCACATCGCCGAGTGGCGGCACTGCCGCCCGGCGCCAAGCTGGACATACGCGGTGTTCCCTTCTGTAGATGCTGTACCCCCGGTGTGGGGACAGCGAGACGTGACATGCGCAGGAGGGGTTACGCGCCTGGGGCGGGCAGTCCCAACGGCAGGGGCAGCATCGTTGGACCGCACTCAGTGCCAGGCACCCGCTCCGATTGGGCTGGGCGTCAGGCTCGCGCAACCGTCCTTGGGGCGTGGAGCCGGGCCGCGAATCCCCAGCGAATCGCGGAACAGGCGCACACCCGCGCAAGGAGCCTACTCGCCAACTACCAAGAGATGGGCGTGGTGGTGCCGGGTGATCGTCGCCCCACCGGTGCGCCGCTGGCGCAGTGCCGAACCCGCGCCAACACACTCCGACCGGGTATGTTGGCGCGGGTTCGGCACTGCCCTCGATCGACACCGTCCCGGGGCTCTTGTGTCACCCCAGGTCACAGCCTTGGCCTGAATGTAGTCAAATCCGGGAAAGTGCCAAACTGGCGCCAACAACACCCCGACGGGCGTGTTGGCACGAGTTCGGCACTGGCCGCACTCGCGCAGGCCGCGCTCGACACCACACCGACATCCACATCGGGCAGAAGTGGTCGCACGCGGGCCTCGGTGGGCCGAGACGCAATTCCCCCATCGCCAGGCCATGTGGAGCTCCATCCGAAGCCGGGTGGAGACCAAGCCGCCTCACCTCGCCGTAGACTGCCGGGGACAGAAAGGTCCGCACGTATGGCTCAGATTCAGCGCCGTCCCACTCCGCCGCGCGATCGGGAGGACCCAACGCCGGCACCAACCGCCACCCCGCAGGTGCGCGATCAGGCGATCGACGAGTTGTTGGACGAGATCGATGCCGTCCTCGAAGTCAACGCCGAGGCGTTCGTCAGGTCCTTTGTCCAGAAGGGCGGCCAGTGAGCCTCGCAGCGCCGTACTTCGCCGACGGGTCCAGCTTCCTCGACTTCGCCAAGGCCGTGGCGCCGGATGTGCTCGCCGCGGCGTTCACGCGCGAGGCACAGCAGGGCTCTCACGACATCTGCCCACCCCCCACGGCCACCACGGTGGTCGCCCTGACCTATGCCGGCGGCCTGGTGATGGCCGGGGATCGCCGGGCCACCATCGGCACCCAGATCGCGAGCCGCGAAATCGAGAAGGTCTATCCCGCCGATTCTCATTCCGCCATCGCCGTGGCCGGCACCGCCGGGCTTGCCATTGAACTAGTTCGCCTGTTCCAGGTGGAATTGGAGCATTACGAAAAGATCGAGGGCAACCCCTTGAGCCTCGACGGCAAGGCCAACCGGCTGGGCACGCTGGTGCGCGGGAGCTTGGGCCTGGCGATGCAGGGTCTGGCTGTGGTTCCCGTGTTTGGCGGATGGGACCGCTCGGCCGGCGCACCCCGCATCTTTTCCTACGATGTCACCGGCGGCAGATACGAGGAACGCGAGTTCTATGCTGTCGGTTCCGGTGCCGTGTTTGCTCGCGGGTCGTTGAAGAAGCTGTGGCACACAGGCATGGACGCGCCCGCCGCCGTCGCCACGGCCATCGCCGCCCTCATCGATGCTGCCGACGATGACGCCGCGACAGCCGGCCCGGATGTCGGCCGGGCCATATGGCCGGTTGTCGCCGAGGTGGACCGCGACGGGTACCGCCGCGTCCCCGATCCCGTCCTGGCCGAAACCGTTGCCCAGATCTTCGCCGAACGTCGCACGCACATGGTGGAGTCCCCGTGACCATCCCCTTCTATGTATCCCCCGAGCAGTTGACCAAGGACCGCTCGGACTTTGCGCGCGCCGGTGTGGCCCGCGGACGCGCCGTCGTGGTGCTCAGCGCCGCCGAGGGCATGGTGCTCGCGACGGTCAACCCCTCCCGGTCGCTGCATAAGATCGCTGAGCTGTATGACCGGATCGCGTTCGCCGGCGTCGGCAAGTACAACGAGTTCGAGGCTCTCCGCCGCGCCGGCGTTCGCTATGCCGACCTGCGTGGCTACGCCTATGACAGGGTGGATGTGGATGCACGAGGCTTGGCCGGCGCGTACGCCGAGACGCTCGGCGAGGTCTTTACGGGTCACCCCAAGCCGTTCGAAGTGGAACTCGCTCTCGCCGAGGTGGGCGACGTCCCGGGGGCGGACCGCGTGTTCCGCATCGGATTCGACGGGTCGGTTCAAGATGGTGAAGCGCTCGTGGTGATCGGGGGCCATGCGAGCGAGGTCACGGCGGGACTCCACGCGGCCGGCGTCCATGCGGCGCCGGACAGTGCGCCACCGCCCCTCGCGACGGCGTTGCGCGCTATCGCCAATACCCTCGTTCCCGCGCCCGATTTCGCCAACGATGACGCCGCGGCCCCCGGCACATCCCGTTCCCTTGCTCCCGAGTCCGGTGCCTATTCCACCCTTGAGTGTGCCCTGCTGGACCGGACCGCCACGCGCCGGTCGTTCCGCCGCCTCACCTCCAGCCAGATGGTCGAGTTGGCGGTCGAGTGACCGTCGCACCGCCCGCACCCGCCGAGCCGTCAGCGCCGTCGCCCGCCTCCGGCCCCACGCTCGCTACGCGGCGCATTGTCGGCCTGGAAACCGAATTCGGTCTGACCTGGGCCGGGGGAACCCTGAGTCCCGAAGAGGCCGCACGGGAGCTGTTCGCGGACATCGTCGCGTGGGGACGCAGTTCCAACGTATTTCTCGCCAACGCCGCGCGGCTTTACCTCGATGTCGGTTCCCATCCCGAATACGCGACAGCCGAATGCGACACCCTGACCGGTCTCATCGCCCAGGACGTTGCTGGCGTCCGCATCCTCGCCCAGATGGCGCTCACCACGGAGCAGCGGTTGGGCGCTGGCGGTGTGCCCGGCGCGTTGCACCTGTTCAAGAACAATCTTGATGCTCACGGTCATTCGTACGGCTGCCACGAGAACTACTTGGTCCGTCGCTCCACGGACATCCCAACGTTGCACCGCGCCCTCATCCCGTTCCTCGTCGCACGCCAGGTGTTGGTTGGGGCCGGCCACGTGCTGGTCTCACCCCGCGGCGCCCGGTACGTCTACTCTCAGCGCGCCGACCACATGGCCGACGCCGTCTCCTCGGCCACCACTCGGTCGCGTCCCATGATCAATACCCGTGACGAGGCCCACGCCGACGGCGCGTTGTATAGGCGCCTGCACGTCATCGTCGGGGATTCGGCGATCTGCCAGGCCACCACGCTGCTCAAGGTGGGATCCACGGACCTGGTGTTGCGCCTGATCGAAGCCGGTGCGCCCCTGCCCGCCATGCCGCTGGCCAGTCCGGTTCACGCGATCCGCACCATCTCCCACGCCATGGGCGGCGGCGGGAGCGTCCCACTGGAGGACGGCCGCGAGGTGGAAGGCGTGGACATCGTGGAGGCCTACCTCGAGGCTGTGGAAGCGTGGCTTGCCGACGATGGCGCCGGCCACCCCACCGACGCCGGAGTCCTCGACCTGTGGCGGCGCACGGTCCGTGCGCTGCGGTCAGGAGACTCGACCGGCGTGGAGCGCGAGGTGGACTGGGCGATCAAGAAGCGGCTCATTGAGCGATATCAGGCGAGGAGCGGAGCGTCCTTGCTCGATCCCCGGGTGGCGCGCCTCGAACTCGCCTATCACGACATCGGGCCTTCCGGGCTGGTCAGCCGGTTGGAGGAGACGGGAACGATGGTCACGGTGGTGAGTGAGGATGAGGTGACCGGCGCCATCGTCGATCCACCCCGAACCACACGGGCGGCGTTGCGCGGGAGGTTCATCGAGGCGGCTCGCGCGGCGGGAGTGGACTACGCGGTGGATTGGGTCCACCTCAAGGTGGGCGAGCCGCGACCGGGATCGGTGTCGCTGTGGGATCCATTCGCGGCTGAGGACGAACGCGTGGACGCGCTGATCGCGGGGTTGGGGGGAGGACGAGCATGACCGTGGCGATTCGAATGATGGTGTGCTCTCGGGGGTGCGGGCGAGGGCCGGGGGTATGGCTATGACCGTGGCGATTCGAGTGATTCCCTGCTTGGACGTATCGGACGGGCGGGTGGTCAAGGGCGTGAACTTCGTCAACTTGCGCGATGCGGGAGACCCGGTGGAGTTGGCGCGGCGCTATGACGCCGAGGGAGCCGACGAGGTGACGTTTCTCGACGTTTCGGCCTCGGCGGCGGGGCGCGGAACCATGATCGAGGTGGTTGGCCGTGCGGCGGACGAGGTGTTTGTGCCCCTGACCGTGGGCGGCGGTGTCAGGTCGGTCGAGGATGTGGACCGGCTCCTTCGCGCCGGGGCAGACAAGGTGGGGGTCAACACAG
>JAISBQ010000315.1 GCA_031266115.1 Bifidobacteriaceae bacterium | reverse complement strand
CATGGACATCTACTGGGAGGTCGAACGTGAGATTTTCCTTTAGGTGTGCCGGTCTCGTCCTCCTGGTGTCGATCTTGGCGGCTGGATGCGTTGATGGTGGGCGCGACGGCGAGGCGCCGGATGTCGACCCGGCGCCGAGCGACGCGGTACAAGAGGTCTTCCAGCGAGACGCCCTTCCGTCACACAGCGCTTCCACGCCGGGTCTCTTGGAACGAGCGCCATTGGAGGCGCCGAGCGCGTTTGCGTCGTTGTCGCCCGAAGGCCTGGTTGCTGAAGGCTTCTACGCGTGCATGGTGGCCGCGGGCGTACCGATGGGTGCGGTGGCCATGCCCGATGGCGGGCTGTATGTGGGTTTCCACTGGCGAGACGTGGAATCGGCTCTAGGACGCGATCCGGCCGGTCAAGCCCAGTGGGCGGTCCTCACGCAGTTCCCGCAGGAGGCCGACCCTCGCGAAGTGTTGGCGAAGACGGTCGCGGAACACGGCGGGGGTTATGTCTTGGAGGTCGACGGAGCCGACATGAGCGGCCCGTTCGAGACGTGCCACAGCGAGTATCCCTATGTGCAGCCGGAGTACGACTACACCTACGGCGGGAATCCCCTCCAGGAGTTCGACGGAGCAATGTGGTTCGTGGTGGCCGCCCGGACGTGGGCGACGTGTGCGAGGGACAACGGGCTCCCGACGGTGGCCGATCCGCCGGACCCAACGGTGGACGGGCATGGCATCGTGGAGATGGTTGTCCCCTTGTCCACCGAGCCGGCGACATTCGAAGCCCTCTTCGAGGCGTGTCCGCTGAAGTGGACCGAGGACGGTGAAACTGTGTCGGTCGCCAACATCCGTGCGGAGACCTCCGTGGAAGCCAGAAGGCCAGGTGGTTCCTTCGCCGGCACCCCCGCCAGCGAGGACGGCCGCCTCAGGGCGATGCATAACGAACTCATGAAGATCTATCGGAACGCCGAGCGGGAGGCATTCCCACAACTGGCCGGATGACACGCGCTCGACACCGACTGCGCGCTCTACCTGGAGGACCCAACCGCTTGGACCTGACCGCAACCGACTAGCGGCCACGATCACCAGGCCCGGTCCGGATGGCTCAGCTGGCGTGGACTGGTCGGAAACGTACCGAGATTTGTCTCGACGCGTTTTCGGTACGTTTCCGACACACGGGCCGTGGCCTTCGGTCTGGTGGCAACCGTGTGACCTGGGCGAACACTCGAGTGGGGCTGGTGGGCGAGTGACGCGGATGGTCGGAAACGTACCGAGATTTGTCTCGACGCGTTTTCGGTACGTTTCCGACACCCCCTTGACACTCGTGCCCCTCGTGCGTCGGGCGCAGGGGCCCAGATCATCTACGGTTTCTCCCAGAACACGTCGTCCCCCGACAGTGTTTATCGATCCTTAGGGCGTTGTCCGGATTCCCGAACTCCACGCCTGAATTGATGGCACTCACCGGCCTGACCCGGCCCAGCATCGGCCGCCTGTTGCGGGGACTGGAGGTCGAGGGTCTCGTGGCCCCAACCACCGAGCACCGACGCAGCCCCAACGTGAAATCGGCAGCCACATAGACAAACGCGGGCGGCTGGATTGCCATCAGAATCGAAAGGCACGCCACCGTGGTGCGTTCATGCCTGCGCGCCTGCGCGTATGCGGCTGAGGTCGCGTACGGCGCCTCGGTCTGCGGATGTCGCCAGGGCGGCATAGGCCTGAAGCGCCGTGGAGATCGGACGATGACGGTCAGCCGGCCGATATCCCGTCCCCGCCTCCACCTCGGCGCGGCGGGCGGCCAGCTCATCCGGCAGGAGGGCCAGGTGGAGCCGTCGGGCGGCGACATCGATCTCGATCATGTCCCCATCCCGGACCAGCGCGATGAGTCCACCGGCCGCGGCTTCCGGTGAGACGTGGCCGATCGACAGCCCGGACGTTCCGCCGGAGAACCGGCCGTCAGTGATGAGTGCGCACACGGTGCCCAGGCCGCGGCCCTTGAGGAACGAGGTCGGGTACAGCATCTCCTGCATGCCCGGCCCGCCGGACGGTCCTTCGTAACGAATCACCACCACGTCCCCGGACTTCACGCGTCCGCCGAGGATCGCATCGATCGCATCCTCTTGGGATTCGAGTACCACGGCAGGTCCCGTGAACGCCCACATCGACGGATCGACTCCTGCCGTCTTGACCACTGCGCCGCATTCGGCGAGGTTCCCGTGGAGCACGGCCAGGCCGCCATCGGCGGAATAGGCGTGGGCGACATCGTGGATGCAGCCTTCCACCGGATCGGTGTCCAGAGTCTCGTAGCGCTCGGATTGGGAGAACGGCAGCGGGGTGCGTTTCCCGCCTGGTCCTGCGTGGAACAACTCCGTCGCTTCTCGGCTGGGACGAGGTCCTCGGATGTCCCAGCGATCAAGCCAGGTGCCGCCATCGTCGGTGTGGACCGTCCGCACGGTGGTGTCGAACAGGCCCGCCCGGCGCAGCTCGCCGAGGATCGCCGGGACACCACCCGCCCGGTGGACATCCTGAAGCAGATACGAGCCGTTGGGGGCGATCTTGGACAGGCAGGGGATGCGGGCGGACAGAGCGTCGATGTCCGCCAGCGTGAACGACACACCGGCCTCCTGGGCGATCGCCAGCAGGTGCAGGACCGTGTTGGTGGACCCACCCATCGCGAGGTCCAGGGCCATCGCGTTCGCGAAGGCGGCCGGTGAGGCGATCGCCCGCGGCGCCGCGCCGGCATCGCCGTCCCGGTAGTAGCGCTGAGTCAGCTCGACGATGGCGTGCCCCGCCCGCACATACAGATCCCGGCGAGCCGTATGGGTGGCAAGCAAGGTCCCGTTGCCGGGAAGGGCGAGGCCAAGAGCCTCGGCGAGACAGTTCATCGAGTTGGCCGTGAACATGCCGGCACAGGATCCGCAGGTGGGACAGGCGCCCTGCTCGATGCACGCCAGATCGGCGTCCGAGATCGCCGGATCGGCGGCGCTGGCGATGGCGGTGATGAGGTCGATACCGTCGCGGGTCTCGCCGCTCGCCAGGGTGGCGGTCCCACCCTCCATCGGCCCACCGGAGACGATGACGGTCGGGATGTTCAGGCGCATCGCCGCCATGATCATGCCGGGTGTGATCTTGTCGCAGTTGGTGATTCCGATGAGTGCATCGGCCCGGTGGGCGCCGGCCATGTACTCGACCGAATCGGCGATGACTTCGCGGGACGGCAGCGAATAGAGCATGCCTTCGTGGCCCATGGCGATGCCGTCGTCGATGGCGATTGTGTTGAACTCCCGGGGGATGCCCCCCGCCTCGGCGATCGCCGCGGACACGACCCGACCCACCTCCTGGAGGTGCACGTGACCGGGAACGAACTCACTGAACGAGTTGGCCACGGCGATGATCGGCTTGCCGAAGTCGGCGGGATCGACGCCGGCGGCGCGCAGCAGGGCGCGAGCGCCGACGGTGGTCCGGTTGGCGGTGAGAATGCTCGAACGTAGTTCCGGCATGTCGGATTCCTCGTGGGGTGCGGTTAGATGTAGCGCTCCAGGATGGAGGTCTCGGCGATGCGAGACAGACCCTCCCGGATGGCGCGGGCCAGTAGCTCGCCGACGCCCGCCACGCCTTGGAGGTCCTCCATCGACGCGGCAAGGATGCGCTGGAGCGTGCCGAAAT
>JAISBQ010000198.1 GCA_031266115.1 Bifidobacteriaceae bacterium | reverse complement strand
CCCTCCGTGGCGTGTTGCCAGAGGAAGACCCCTGGTGGCGTGCCCGTGACCCCGTGAAACCCCAGGTCAGACCAGTCAGGAACTCCGGGGGCCCCAACCCAGAAGACGTAACCTCAGGTCTGCACGCCGGATTGAGTGGGTCGGCCCGATGCCGGTTCATGTACAGGGGCCGCGAGCTGGAGTAGGTAGGGTAGTCCGAGCTAGTCACCGGACTATCTGCCCGCCGAATATGACGGTACGCTCACCGGTCCACAGGAGTTCCGGATCGCGCCGCAGGTCTCCGGCAAACAGCACCAGGTCTGCCGCCATGCCCGGTTCAATCCGTCCTATCCGATCGCCCATACCCAGAATCCCCGCATTGGTGGCGGTCGCGGCCTCAATGGTGCGTTCGATTCCCTCAACACCGCTCTGCAGGCGAAGGCCCTGGAGTTGTTCGTCTTCGAGGTCGCCCATGAGATCGGTGCCGAAGCCGATTCGCACGCCGGCCGCGCGTGCCACGCGAATAGCATTCCTTCCCGCGTCGAGTACCGCGGTGTTCTTCTCCCGGCCTGCTTCGGTGAGTCCGACCTCGTGTCCGCGGCGGTCCATGGCGTCGTAGGTGGCGAGGGTTGGCACGAGGGCTACGCCCAATTCCGCCATCGTCGCCGCGGTCGGCGCGTCGAGGAGGTTTCCGTGCTCAATGCACCGAACGCCGTGGTTGATCGAATGCAGGATCGCGGCCGGCGAGTAGGCGTGAGCGGTGACATAGGTACCTCGACGGTTCGCCTCCCCACAGGCGACGGCGATCTCTTCTGCCGAATACTGCGGTACTTCTAACGGGTCGGTTGGCGAAATAACCCCACCTGATGTCAGCAACTTGATCGCGTGGGCGCCTTGACGCAGCAACTCCCTCACCCGGCGGCGGACGGCCTCGACTCCATCGACCACATTGGTGGAGCACCCGCAATAGGGCGGCTCCTGGATCAGAGGGCTTCGCCCGTCGCCGTGTCCTCCTGTCTGCGAGAGCGCCGGTCCGGTGTAGAGATAGCGGGGAGCGATGATGATACCTTCGCTGATCGCTCTGGCAAGTCCCGGGTCGCCGCCTGCGACATCGCGAACCGTCGTGAAGCCGCGACGCAAAGCAGCCTTGAGCCGCTGGGCCGCTCGCAATGCCGCGTAGCTGAGTGGCCACTTCTCCATCTCCTCAAGTGACAGTGAGAAGCCGTAGGCATGGCAGTGCGCGTCGATAAGGCCGGGCAGGAGTGAGTTGCCGTTGGCGTCGATCACTGTCGCGTGACGCGGGATGTCCACCCCTTTGCCAACGGCTGCGATGCGGCGGCCGTTGATCAATACGGTCTGGGGTTCTTGATCCATCCGACCCGCGGTCATGACGCGTGCATCGGTGATCGCCAAGAAGGGCATGGGTGTCTCTTTTCGTATCGCTATCCGTCGCGGGCGCGGAGGAATTGGTCCAAACTCACCGCGAACAGAATTAGTGCGCCCTGCACCACCTGCTGATAGATCGTCGGCGCGCCCAACAAATTGAAGCCGTTGGCGATGAGTTGCAACAGCACCACGCCGAGCACCGAGCGCCAGATCGCGCCTGCGCCGCCGGCCAGGGAAACCCCGCCGATAACGGCCGCGGCGATGGCAGTGAACTCGGTTCCGGTACCCATGGACGGTTGTGCCGATAGCGCCCGCGAGGCTAAGACGAGTCCGGCCACCGCCGATAGCCCACCGGAGATCATGAAGGCCGTAATCCGAGTCCCGGTCACCGAGATCCCGGAGACCAGCGCGGCGTTCGGGTTGCCACCGACGGCGTACAGGTTGCGTCCGTACACAGTTTTCGCAACAACAATGCCCACGATGGCGAAAACGCCGATGAGCAGCCAGGTCGCCCAGGTGATTCCCGCGATCGGTGATGGCCTACTCAGCGTTTGCAGGGACATGTCGTCTGCCTTGACGATCTGTCCATCGGTTACCGCAGTGGCGATGCCCCGAAACACCATCGACGTTGCCAGCGTGGCAATGAACGAATTGACACGGGCATACGTCACCGCGAGGCCGTTGATTGTCCCTAACGCCACTCCGATAACGATGGCGATCGATGCCCCAGCGACTATCCCCCACCTATTGGCGACGGTGATTGCCATGATCGCTGATAGTGCGGCGACGGCGCTCATCGACAGGTCAAATACCCCGGCTATCATCGGGACGGTCACCGCACATGCCAGGATCCCAACCACTGCGATCTGGTCGAGGATGTTCACCAGGTTGCCCGGTGTCATGAACGTGTCAGTCGATACGCTCAAAGCCACCACCAGTGCAATCGCGGTGAAAGCGATGCCGAGGTCTCTGGACCGGTAGCGCAGTAATGCACTCGCACTATGTGTCACGGGTGTCGTCCTCCTGCTCGTAGTCCCCGAAAGCCGCGGCGATGACCTCGGCACGGGATGTGGCTCCCCAGTCGAATTCGCGTACCACGCGCCCCCGTCGCATGACGAGCAGGCGGTGGGCCAGGCCCATGACTTCCTCGATCTCCGAGGAGATGATCACAATCGCGATTCCTTGGGCCGCGAGCCCGAGGATGATGTCGTAGATCTGGGCTTTGGCCCCCACATCCACGCCACGAGTCGGCTCATCGACTATCAAGACCGTGGGGTTCGTCATGACCCACTTGGCGAACATGACCTTTTGCTGGTTACCCCCCGAGAGCTGCCACACACTCTGCTCTATCGAGCTTGCCTTGACCATCATGTGATCAGTGTGCCGGCCGACCGCGCTCTTCTCCGGACGCACTGTCCGGAAGTGGAACCGAGCGAACTTCCGGCGGACCACCAGTGAGGCGTTCTCCCTGACTGAGTGCACAAGCGACAGTCCGTCGTGCTTGCGGTCCTCGCTGACAAACGCCAAGCCGTGTCGGATCGCGTTGTGGGGTGTCAGCCGGCGTAGTTCGACGCCGTCCACCGCGACGGTCCCGGAACTGATCTTGTCGAGGCCAAAAATCGCCCGTGCCACTTCGCTGCGGCCCGCCCCGACTAGGCCTGCCATGCCGACAATCTCTCCGGCCCGAACGTGGAACGACACAGGGCCAATTCCATCGGTCCGGGTCAGCCCGGTGACCGCCAACCGGACCGGAGCATCGGGCGCGACACGGGTAGGCCGCTTATGCTCGATTTCGACGGCTCGGCCCACCATGTGCTGCGTCAAGGTGCGGGGTGTCTGGCCCTCGGTTGGACCCGCGAAGGTGACGGCGCCGTCGCGCAGGACAATGACTTCGTCAGCGACACTGAGCACGTCCTCAAGGAAATGGGATATCAGGAGGACGAGCCGTCCATCCTCGGCCAGTCGTCGTATCAACTGCAACAGGTGCTGGGTCTCGGCGATCGACAGGATTGCCGTCGGCTCATCCATGATCAGCACTCGCGCGTCGCGAGCCAGCGCGCGCAGAATCTCGACTTGCTGACGTTTGGCCTGAGAAAGAGATCGCACCACGGTCCCGGCGTGCAGATCGGTGAAGCCTACGCTGTCCCGGAGGGAGGTGAACTGTTCTCTCAGAGCGCGGGTCCTGACAAAACCGAGTGTCGAGGCGAGCTGACCGCTGAAGACGTTCTCAGCGACTGAGCGGTCCAGCGCCAGCGACTGTTCCTGGGTGATGATGGCGATTCCCTGGTCGAGAGCATCTTTGGGCACTCTAAAGGCGTGTGGCTCACCGTCGATGAGGATGTGACCGCTGTCAGCGTGCGTCAGGCCGGACAAGATGCCTGCGAACGTGGTCTTGCCCGCGCCGTTTTCGCCTAGCAGTCCGTAGACCCTGCCTGCGTGTAACCCCAGGTTAAGGTCGTGCAACACAGTGTTGCGGGCGTAGGACTTGGCGAGGCCCTCTATGGAGATGAGAGGCGCGCTGACAGCGGTCGTCGTCATCGTCGCAGGAGCCTATTCGTCGTATGTGCCGTTGATACCGTCCAGAGTCTCCAGCGTGCCCATCCCGCCGTGGTTGTATTCCAGGTCCATGATGTTGGTCGCCTTCGCGGGTGAACCGCCGCGGGCAGCCTCACCACCGATCTTCGCAGCCTCGTAGCCGTCCTGGACTTCGTCGGCGTAATAGGTTCCATACCAGCGTCCAGCCTGTACGGCCTCGACCGCCTGCCGTGACCCGCCGTTGCCGATCAGCTTGACCGTGGCAGTGTCCACGAGGGCCTCAGCGCCCGCGATCGCCTGTGACGATCCGATGATGACGTTCACGTCCGGATGGGACTGCAAGAGGTCTTGGACGGCGGCGCGGCCCTCGTCGGCCGTATAGCCGCCTTGGAAGTTGTCGACTACTGTCGCGCCCTGGTCTTTCAGAGCGGCCACGGCCGACTCGGTGCGGGTGTTATCCAAGGGTAGCGCGGCGTTGCCCTGCA
The DNA here is from genome assembly GCA_031266115.1 of Bifidobacteriaceae bacterium. Lineage (GTDB taxonomy): Bacteria > Actinomycetota > Actinomycetes > Actinomycetales > WQXJ01 > JAIRRT01. The sequence continues at coordinate 13,374 of JAISBQ010000198.1, read as the reverse complement.
GGTAGGCGACCTTGCAGGGGTCTGCGGCGAGTTCGTCGCACGCCCCTTTGCCCATGGTTGCGAGCGTCCGGCCGTTGTCCGCGGGAACGTCCACGATCGAGTACACACCATCAACTTGGGGTTCTGCCGTGTCGTAGGCGGTACCCACCGGAGTGAACTCAGCCACCACGGCGATCCCGGCCTCGAGGGCGGCCTCAATGGCGGGAACCACGGCGGCGCCATCGTTGGCTTGAACGATGTAGACGTTGAAACGCCCAGATGTGGTGGCGTCCTGGATCTGTTGGACTTGCTGGGCCGAGTCGAAGGCACCATCGAAGAATTCCGTCGTGCCGTCGACCTCGCTAGCGTACTTTTCGATCCCCTGGAACGTGGCGTTGGCAAAGGAATTCGCTTTCGCAAAGCCAAAGAAGGCGATCGCGATCGGTTCGCCGCCGGTGTCGCCGGCCGGGGAGTCCGAACCGGGTCCGCCACTGGACGAGCATGCGCCCATCAACGACACGACGAGTAGTGTGGCAGCCGCTGCTGCGGCCCTGGGGTAGCGCTTCATGTCTGTCCTTCCATGTATTTCTGTGAGGAGTGCCACCGGATGGTCACGGCGTATAGCCGTAGACCTCCTTGGCCGCGTGGAGCGAGAGTTGACCTTCGCGGACATCGGATTCGATCGCCTCGCGTGTGCGGGCCGTGGGCAGACCGTAGCCGCCACCTCCACCCGTGCGGGTGGTGATGATGTCTCCCCGTTTGATCGGCAAGGCATTGATCTTGAGCATCATGCGGGCGTCCGGCTGGCCCTCGTTCAGCCAGACCTCAGGTGGGGTCGCACTGAGTCCACCGGCCAGCCCCCAAGCCGGTGTGATCGAGCGCTCGAACCACAGGGACAGCCAGGCCCCATCCACCTCCACCAAGTACTGGCGCTCAACGCCATTACCGCCGCGCCAGCGGCCAGCGCCGCCGGAGTCTTCGCGGAACCGGTAGTGGATCATGTGGACCGGATACTTGGTCTCGATGATCTCCACCGCCATGTCCTTGAGGGAGCCGTTGACGTTGTTGATCAACCCGTCTTGGCCGTCGCCACCATCCCATGCCCCCCAACCGCCAACGGTGGGTTCGTACAGCAAGAACGGCACCCCATCGTTGCGTGGATCATTGCCGCCGATGCCGATCACCATCGAATCCCCGGCCGATGCTCCCGCGACACGATCCGGCAAGACGGTTTCGAAAGCCTTGACCGTCAGATCGATCAACAAGCCGAGCGAGCTGAAATACCACTCGCATGGCGACGGCGGCTGGGCTCCCAGGATTGACCCGTCACGCACGAGGACCTTGAGGGTGGAGAACGCACCGCCGTCCACCGGCTTGTCCGGGCTGATGAGGAGCTTGTAGGCCACACGAGCTGCCGAGATCGCCTGGGATGCGCCACAGTTGACGGGCCCACGGGCGGCGTCGGAGGAATCGCGTAGGTCGAACGTGATGGTCTCGCCGTCGACGATCACTTTCACTTTCACCCAAATCGGATCGGAGCCCAGGCCGTCATCGTCGATGCATCCCTCGGCGTAGTATTCGCCGTCGGGGATCTCCCGAATCGTCTCCTGTTCGAGGCGCGCGGTCTGGGCAAAGATCTCGTCGCGGGCGCGCTTGACGGCGTCCACCCCGAACTTCCTGATGATTGCCGCGAGCCGATCCTGTCCGGTCTTGACGCAGGCGATCATGGCGAAGAGGTCGCCACGGGCGGGATACGAAAAGCGCGAGTTCCGTGTCAGGAGGTCTGTTACGTCCTCGACCAGGTTGCCCCCTTCCACAACCTTGAGAGCGCCCACACGCAGGCCTTCTTGGAAGATGTCCACCGAGTCTGTGGTCGAGCCCGCGTCCTTCCCACCGACATCGAGCCAGTGTGCCCGGCAGGTAGAGAACCCGACGAGTTCACCATCGACAAACACGGGGCCGTACACCGTCATGTCGTGGAGGTGGGTTCCTGCGATGTAGGAGTCGTTGAGAATCCACACATCGTTGGGCTGCCACACGTCGCGGCCATAGAGGCTCTGCGTGTACTCGGTGACGATCTCGAGGTTCCCGAGGAAGATGGGCAGGCCTGCGGACTGTCCGAGGGTCTTGTGGTTCTCGTCCAAAAGCCCCACCGCGCAATCCTTCATCTCGTAGATGACTGGGGTGTAGGCGGAGCGAATCAGCGTCGAGTTCATCTCGTCCGCTGCGGAGTTGAGAGCTGAACGGATGATCTCTGTGAGGATCGGATCGTAGGCGGCCATGTCAGTTCTCCTTCTCGACTCGGACGATGAGAGAGCCATAGGGCTCGATGGTGGTGGTCGTGCGGGGAGGCAAGACCGTTGTCGCTGTCTGCTCGAGGATCACGGCGGGGCCTGACACGATCATCCCTGGGCGCAACACGTCGCGCCGGATGACGGGGGTCTCGTACTGGGCCTTGCCGAAGACGATCTTCCTGGTCTCCGAGGGATACTCGCCATCGGGCACCTCATCGAAGGGGAGCGGCTCTGGCCTTGACATCTCACCGAACGCTGTCGCGCGAAGCGTGACGATCTCAATTGGTGCTCCGGCGTTCGCGTGGCCGAACCGCGAGAGGTGGGCTGCGTCGAATCGCTTCCCAGCGGCATCGGCGAACGTCGCCTGGTCCGGGTGGGCGTCATCGTCGATAGGCACGGTCAGGGTGTATTCCTGGGCCACATACCGCATGTCCAACGCGAACTCGACCCTGATGGCGGCGGAATCGATACCGTCGGCCACCAGCGCCGTGCGTGCTTCGTTCTCCATGTTCGATAGCACGTCAGCAATGACGGCTGGGTCCGCGCCGGCCAAAGTGCCGTAGAACGACTGTGAGAAGTCTCGTCTCAGCTCCGTCTCCAACATGCCCCACGCGGAGAATGCGCCCGGATTGGGCGGTATGACAACCTCGCTGATCTCAAGCTCGCGCGCGATGAACACGGCATGCATCGGGCCTGCGCCGCCGAAGGCAACGAGGGAGAATTCGCGTGGTTCGATGCCGCGATCGACCGTGATGTTCCGGATCGCCTGGGCCATCTTCGCGTTGGCAACATCGCAAATGCCCTCGGCCATCGCCACCGCGTCGAGCGCAAACGTGGAGCCAAGGTCTGTGACGGCTCGCGTGGCCGCTTCGGGCGTCAACTCCATGGTCCCGCCCGCGAACCACGTCGGATCGACGCGTCCCAGGACCAGGTTGGCGTCCGTCACGGTCGCCTGTGTTCCACCCCGGCCATAACAGGCTGGCCCAGGGTCCGCTCCGGCTGATTCGGGGCCCACCCTGAGGCCGCCGGCCTCGTGGTAGGCCAAAGAGCCTCCGCCCGCGCCGATGGTGTGGATGTTGACCACGGACATGAGGATCGGGAATCCTTCGAGTTCTGCCTCGTTCGACACATCCGGTTGCCCGTCGATCACCAGCGAGATATCGAACGATGTTCCCCCCATGTCGATTCCGATGAGATTCGGTTTGCCGAGGCGCTTGGCCAAGGCCACGCTGCCCATCGCTCCGCCCACGGGTCCCGACAGGAGAGTCTGAAGGGTCCGGGAGCGCACTGAGTCCGCTGAGATGATCCCCCCAGACGACTGCATGACATGCAGGGGGACACCCAGGCCGCGCTCGATGAGCTTGGCCTCGAGGTTCTCGATGTAGCGACGCACAATCGGACCGGTGTAGGCGTCGAGCACTGCCGAGGATGTGCGCTCGTACTCGCGCCACTCGCGGGCCACACGGTGAGACAGGGTGATCTGGACGCTGTCGCCGAGCTCCTCGCGCAGGATTCGCTCGACCGCGAGTTCGTGCTCTGGATTGATGTACGAGAAGAGCAGCGCCACGGCTATCGCACCGAATCCCTCGGAGCGATAGCGTCGTGCGGCGTCCCGGATCTGGTCCTCGGCGAGTGGTGTGCGCTCCGAACCGTCGTATCGCAGCCGACCGGTCAACTCGACGGTGTCGGACCGCTTCACCAACGGGGTCGGCTTGCGGTAGTGGACATCGTAGAGGCGGGTTCGGTGCCCGCGGGCGAGCTGGTAGACATCGCCCACACCCGCGGTTGCCAGCAGCAGGACCTTCTCGCCGCGACGCTGCAGGAAGGCGTTGAGACCCTGGGTTGTGCCGTGGACCAGGAAGTCGATCTCCGGCACGGAATCCAGGACCTGTGCCAAGCCATCGAACACGCCGACAGTCAGATCGTGGGGAGTCGTCGATGACTTACCGGCCGCATACTGTCCGGTCTCCTCGTTGAACTCAATGACATCGGTGAACGTGCCGCCGATGTCCATGGATACTCTGTGCTTCGGCATTGAGCCTGGTTCCTCCTCTAGTTGGGGGCCGAGAGGATGCTGGTCAAGAGCAACCCCTTCGAGCTCTCGGTGAATGAGTCGTCAAGGAACTCGTTGATTCCGCCTGTCAGGCGCTTGCGGTAGGGATGGTCCACCCAACGCTGGTAGTCGCCCTCGCCCCGCCACAACGCGGTCACCAGGAGGCAGTTGGGTTCGTCGGGCAACGGGTAGATCTCTGTGGCGACGCAACCGACCAACTCCACCGCTTTGCCCAGCGAATCAACGTCCCTGTACCAATCGATGAGTGCCTCGACCTTTCCGGGCTTGACGTTGAGATACAACAGCGACCGGTACATCCTGGCCCTTCGTGTCGGTTGTTCAGGGCCAGCGAGGCTGGCTCCACGGCCCGGTGGTCCCCGCCCCCCACACAGTGCCCGCCAGGCTAGCCAGCGCGCGTGTGATCTAGGTCACAATGGCGTAACGGTCAGGTTACCAGTGGATGCCACGTGATGGCAAAGCTGTCATTTGACACGTCCAGAGTGGTCATCAGCGCTGGCGCGCGGCCGTGAATGGATGGGCGGGAAACGCATTTCGCATCCCGTCACCCACCGCGGTGACCAGGGAGTTGGCACCTGACCGCGATCGATCCGCTTGACCTGTCCCGGTCTCATTGCTCCTGCGACGCCTGCGCGCGCTCACGCGCCTGCGCGACGGCGTTCGCAGTGTCGTAGGTCTGTGATTGGGTACTCAGCGTGAAACCGAACCAGCCGGAGGTCCGGGTGACGGGGCGCCGGACGCCTCCCGCCGAGCCCGAGCTTTCCGCTGAGCAGCGCGTGGCCCTCGCGCGGATTGAGGCCGGCGGGCCGGTGGCAGTGTTCGGGGCTCCTGGGACGGGCAAGACCGTGGTGGCGGTGGCGGCGGCCACCCGCGGGATCGCTGAGACCGGCGATGGCGCCGAGTCCGGAGTGGTGCTCCTGTCGCCCACGCGCCAGGCGGCCGCTGCACTGCGGGACCGCGTGGATGCGGCCGCCCGCGCGACGGCATCGGGCGCGAGTGCGATGACGCCGATGGCGCTGGCGTACGCGATCCTGCGCCGGGCGGCCGTGGCACGGGGGGAATCCGCGCCCGTCATGATCACGGGTCCCGAGCAGGATGCCATTCTGGCGGACCTGCTGGCCGGGCACACCAGGGGCGAAGGGCGGGCGGTGCCATGGCCAGCGTCAATACCCCCTGCGGCACGCGGGCTTCGCGCGCTGCGCCACGAAGTACGGGACCTCATGATGCGGGGGGCCGAGAGGGATATTGGGCCGGCAGAGTTGGACGCCCTCGGTCGGGACCACGGTGTTCCCGAGTGGCGCGGCGTGGCGCATCTCTACCAGGAATACCTCGATGTTCAGGCACTTCGCGGGACCGTCGCCTCGGCAGGGATGCGCTACGACGCGGCCGCTCTGATCTCCAGCGCCTCGCAGGTGCTCCGGGAGGATGGATCGTGGGAACCTCCGTGGCGGCGGGTCTTGGTCGACGACTATCACGAGGCGACCACCGCCACCCGCGCCATGCTTTATGAACTTGCCGCGCGGGGCGCACAGATCGTAGTCCTGGGGTGCCCCGACATCGCCGTCCAGACCTATCGAGGCGCCCGTCCTGGTCTCCTCGCCCAAGCGGTCGATCCGCGGCCAGCCGGGCTGGGCGCGGAGCCCGTGGTCCTGGCCACCAACTGGCGCCAGGCGGGTGCGCTCCGGGAGGCAACGGCCGGCATCGCGGCGCACATTCGCCCAGGACGCATGGGTATGCTCGCCCGCCATGCGGATCGGCCACTTGGCACATCGCCGGCCGGTGGCGCTCCGGTAGCCGGCCGACCAGCGCGATCGGTGGTGCTGCCGAGCGCGGCGGAAGAGGCCGCCTATATCGCGCACACCCTGCGGTCCGCTCACCTTCTCCAGGGCATGGCGTGGTCCGCGATGGCGGTGCTGACCAGGTCGTCCGCCGGGGTGCGGCTCCTGCGTTCAGCCTTGAGCGGTGCCCAGGTGCCCCTCGACGTGCCCGGGATGGAGGTGCCTGTCCGCTCCGAACCCGCGGCCAGGCCGCTGCTCCACCTCTTGACATTGGTCAGCGATCCGGCGGCCGAGCTGGTCGCGGCCGATGTGTGCGACCTGTTGCTCTCGTCCATCGGCGGCATGGACGCCATGTCGTTGCGTCAGCTGCGCCGCGCGCTACGAACGCAGGAGCATGCGAGCGGCGGTGGGCGGACATCGGATGACCTCCTCCTCGCCGCGATCGAACGAGGCGCCGAGCTCCACACGATTCCCAGCAGGTTGCGCGCGCCCGTGGAACGGATGGGCCGAATCCTCGCCGCCGGGCGTGGCGCTGCCAGTGACCAGGGCGCCGACGCCGAGCTGGTCCTGTGGGCGCTGTGGGACGCCACGGGATTGGCATCCACCTGGCAGTCGATCGCCATCGCCGGTGGGGCCGGATCCAGTCGCGCCGATCGCGACCTCGACGCCATCATGGCGTTGATGGATGCCGCCAAGCGCTACGCGGAACGCCGCCCTGGCGCTAGTCCGGCCTCCTTCGCCGAGGCGATGGCCTCCCAGGATGTTCCCGCTGACACGCTCGCCGCACGGGTCGATGACGACAGGGTCACCCTGGCAACAGCGGCCTCGGCCATGGGACGCGAATGGGATCTTGTGGTGGTTGCCGGTGTTCAGGAGGGCATCTGGCCGGACCTACGCCTCCGCGACACCGTGTTGGGGGCCTCCCGTCTCGCCGACCTCGTGGACGGGCGCGGTGTCGAGCGAGACTGGGTCGAGCAGCGCCGAGCCACCTTGGACGACGAATTGCGCTCCTTTGCCCTGGCCTGCTCCCGCGCGAGAAGCCGCCTGATCGTCACAGCCGTTCAGTCCGAGGACCAGCGCCCCTCGGACTTCATGGCCCTCACCGGTGTGGACGTCGAACGCGACCAGGACGGCCACCCACTGCTCACCCGGGCGCCGCTCCCGTTGGACTTGCGCGGTCTGGTCGCGCGATTGCGTACCAGTGCCGCCACGGACGATGACGCCGCTCGCCTCCTCGCCGCTTTGGCAGTTCACCAGGTGGCCGGCGCCGATCCGGCGTGGTGGGCGGGCCTCGTGCCAGACACCTCGACCGAGCCCCTGGTCGAGGCAGGGGCGACGGTGGTTCTCACCCCATCCCGCGTCGAAGCGCTTGTCACATGCCCCCTTCGGTGGGCGCTGGACGGTGTGGGTGGGCATCGGCCGGCAGGGCTGGAGCAGACGCTCGGAAGCCTGGTCCACGCGATCGCCGAAACGGTGCCTTCGTCGGATCCCGCCGTCCTCATAGCGGCATTCGATACCCAATGGCAGAGCCTCGGTCTCCCCGACACATGGATCAACCGCCGGGCCTTCACCAAGGGCCACGCCATGATCGCGGCGCTGGCCGCCTACAACGAGGCCCGTGCCGCGCCTTTGGCCGTCGAGGCCGGGTTCGAGGTGACGTGCGAGGGCGTGGTGCTGCGTGGCACCATCGACCGGATCGACGCGGCATCGTCGGTGGACCCGTCACCATCCGGCGAGGTCACGGACGTACGGATTGTCGATTTCAAGACGGGTGCCGGCGTGTTGACCGCCGCGCAGGCTGGTCAGAACCCTCAACTCGGGGTGTACCAGGTCGCGGTCAACGCGGGTGGTCTCGACGCGGCGGTGGGATTGCCCCTCCGGTCTCAGGGCGCTGACCTGGTGTATCTCGCCAGGCAGACCACCTCGGGACCCGCCGTGCGCCACCAACCTCCCGTGGATGGCGACAACGACTGGGTGCATCCGCTGCTGTCGGCGTGCGCTGCCGCCGCCGCATCGGCGACATTCACGGCGACACCCGGCCCGACGTGCCGACACTGCCCGGTTGCCACCAGCTGCCCGGCCAACTCACTCGGTGAGCAGGTGACCATGTGATCGAGTTCCTCGCCGCGCCGCACTCGCCAGCCCATGTCGCCCGGACGCTGGGCCTGCCGCCGCCCACCGATGAGCAGATCGCCATCATCGCCGCTCCGCTCAGCCCCACCCTGGTGGTGGCGGGCGCCGGTTCCGGAAAGACGGAGACGATGGCGGGGCGGGTTGTCTACCTCGTGGCCAACGGATTGATCCGTCCCGATCAAATCCTGGGCTTGACCTTCACACGCAAAGCAGCGGCCGAGCTGTCCGACAGGATCAGGATCCGGCTGCGCAAGCTGCGCGCCGCCGGCCTCAGCGCCGAACCGGCCGGTGCGACGTCATCGGCGGCGCTATCCCCCGGCCTCGGACAGCCCACCATCTCCACATACAACGCCTATGCCGCAAGCGTGGTCCGCGACCACGCACTTCGCCTCGGGATCGACCCGGAGGCTCGGCTGTTGACCGAAGGCGCTCGCTGGCAGCTCGTCCAGACGTTGGTGGCACAGTGGCCAGACGACCTGGACACCGAAGCTGCGCCGTCCACCATCGTGGGTGCGACGGTGCACCTCGCCGACCAACTCGCTGAGCATGGGATCGACCCGGCCGACGCTGCCACGCGCATGCGGGCCATGGCCAAGACCATCGGTGCGACCCCACCGGCCGGCCGTTCCAAGGCTCCCAACGCTCAGATTCGGTCACTGGTGGCCTCCCTGATCACCCGGGCACAGATCATGGGGATCGTCAGCGCCTATGGCGCGGCCAAAGCCGCGTCATCTCTGCTCGATTACGCCGACCAAGTCGCCATCGCTGCCCGGGTGGTTGACGCCGATCCGTCGGTTGGGCAGGCCGAACGGGCGCGGTTCGCCGCCGTCCTTCTCGACGAATACCAGGACACGTCTCCAGGACAAGAGCGTCTCTTGTCTGCCATGTTCGGCGAGGCTCATCCGGTCATGGCCGTCGGAGATCCCCGCCAATCGATCTACGGCTGGCGGGGTGCCTCGGCATCGGCCATGGCCCGCTTCGGTGACCGGTTCCCCACGGCCGATGGCGCTCCCACTCCGGTCTTGACCCTGTCCGTGGCCTGGCGCAACGACCGTGCCATCCTCGACGCCGCGGGGGCTATCGCCGATCCCTTGGGTGATCCGATCCATGTGGCGGGCGATGTCGCGCACTTGCGTCCACGGCCAGGAGCGGAACTCGGCCGGATCGACTACCTGTACTGCGACACGGCGCAGGACGAGGCCCGGAAGATTGCCAGGTACCTCGCTGACCACTGGCGCGACGCCCCGGGGGCGCCCACCGCCGCTGTGCTGAGCCGCAAACGCTCTCAGTTCGCCGCCATCGTCGAGGCACTTCGGGAGGCTGGCATCGCGCACGAGGTCGTGGGTTTAGGCGGCCTCTTGGCGCTCCCCGAGATTCAGGACATCATCGCCGTGCTCACCGTCGCCCACGATCCGAGCCGGGCGGACCTCCTCATGCGGTTGCTGACGTCCCCCCGAATGCGCCTGGGCATCGCCGATCTTGACGTGCTGGCGGCGTGGTCGCGCCGCCTCGCCGCTGACGCCGCCGGCGTGAAGTCCCGCGGCGGGCGGGAGAACCCGGCGAGCCTTCCCGACGCCACGGAGGAGCGCAGCCTCGTGGAGGCGCTGGCCTCACCGCCCCCGGCCGAATTCGCGCGTCCGGGCGGGCGGATGTTGACGCCTGCCGCGCGACAACGGATCGCTCATCTCGCCGGGATCCTGCAGGAGCTTCGCGCGCTCGCCTATCTGCCCCTGCCCGAATTGGTGCTCGCCGCCGAGCGGCGCCTGGGTCTCGATATCGATCTCATGGCACGCGGCGGGGCGGTGGCGCGGGCGAATGTCGAGGCATTTGTCTCCGCGACGCACACGTTTGCCGCCGAGTCCGAATCGGCATCGTTGGGGTCGTTCCTGGAATGGCTCGAATTCGCCGCCGCGCAGGAACACGGTCTGGATCAGGCGCCGCAGGCGCCATCGTCCCAGGTGGTGCAGATAGTGACGGTCCACGGTGCCAAGGGCCTGGAGTGGGACATCGTGGTGGTCCCGGGCCTTTCCGCAGGCACTTTCCCCGCCACGTCGATCACCAGCGACGGCGTGCCCACGGCGTCGGCGTGGTTGACCGACCTGGGCGAACTGCCTTGGCCGCTGCGAGCGGACGCCGAGGATCTGCCGGAATTCGCGTATGTCGCGGACAGCCTGCCGGAGTTGAACCATGCCTACGCTGATTTTCGCGTCCGTGCCGGGGAACACGACCTCGCCGAGGAACGCCGGCTCGCCTATGTCGCCATCACCCGTGCCAAGTCCACCCTGGCGCTGACCGGCGCGTGGCGGCGGATCGGAACCACGGCGCACCCGCCATCGATTTTCCTTGCCGAACTGGTCGCACTGGGCCACGGCGACGGCCCGCCGCTGCCGACACTGCCACCCGAGGTTGAACCCTCGTCTCCATCCGGGACAGCCACATCGGGGGCTGCCGGGGACCAGGTCATGTGGCCGGTGGCCAACCCATTGGGTGCGCGGCGCGCGGACCTGGAGGGCGCCGCGGCCCGCGTCCGGGCCGCGATGGCTGCCGCACCGCCGGCATCGGCCGGATTCGACGCGTCATTCGGGTCCATGGGGGCGTCGCCGGACGCGCAACTCGCACGGCTGCTCCTCGCCGAGCAGGCCGAAGGGGGACGGGCTCCGGGTGTCCGCCTTCCCGAGCGCCTCAGTCCCTCGGACATCATGCGCCGCGCGAAGGATCAGGCAGCGTTCGACCGCGACCTCAGGCGTCCCGTTCCCCGCAAGCCTGTCAAGGCATCGCGGACCGGGACGCTCTTCCACGAATGGGTCGAGGGGTTCTTTGCGGCACCTGCCGCCCTCGGCGACGAGGAGGAGTTCGTCGATGTCGAGGACGCCGAAGTCCAGGCCACCATCGGTGACCTGCGTGCCGCGTTCGCCCGTTCGGTGTGGGCGCGTCCCGATAACGGCCTGAGGTTATGGCGGACCGAGTTGGCGTTCTCGATGCCGCTCGGAGGTGGCACCACCCCAGGAAGGATCGACGCGGTGTTCGTCGACGCCGAGGGTGGGTACGTGATCGTCGATTGGAAGACGGGTTGTCCGCCGGCGACATCGACCGACCGACGCGTGGCAGGGCTCCAGCTCCGCATCTACCGCCGCGCTCTGGCGGCGCTTGCGTCGGCCGATCCGGCCCGCATCCGCGCCGCCTTCCACTACGTCTCGCTCACCCGCACCGATAGCCCAGACGACCCATCGATCGTGTGGCTCGATGTCCCCGCGACCAAGGAGGACTATGACGAACTCCATCGTCTAGCCGGCACCACCGCCTAGAAGCACCCCACGCAGGCTCCTGGATACGCACCGCTCCGGTCCGCTGTGCACCCGCTGCGCGGCGCAGCGCGGGGTGGACCGGGGTGGCACTGTTTGACGACCGACCCGCGACACCAACCGGCGCCGCTCCCGCGCGGCATATCCCGGCACACGCGATTGGGCTTTACCGTGGGAGCGTGGCTTCCCCATTGACTTCGTACGCTATGGCTGCGTTGGCGACGTACGCGGTGCCTGGGCTCGACATCGTGGGCGTTCGCAGCGACAAAGACGGTGCCGACTACGCGTTTGCTGTAGCCGAGGACGCGCAAGGACGCTTCTGGGTGATCCGCGCCCCCCATTCCGCGGCCGCTGGAGCAGGGCAGGAGGCCGAGGTTGTCCTGTTGCGCTCCCTGGCCGCCGCATCGGCCAGTGGGACTTTGCCGTTCGAGGTCCCCCGGCCTCGGGGCTTCGCGGAGATGGCGGCGGGCGGCCGGGCGATGGTCTATCCAGCGCTGCCTGGAGTGCCCGTAGTCATGGAGCTGCTGGATCCGGGTCCCGGCCTGGCCGCCAGCATCGGACGCGCACTTGCGTCGCTCCATGAACTCACCCCGAGTGTGGTTGAGGAAGCCGGCCTGCCCTCCTACACCCCTGCTCAGTATCGCTCGCGTCTTCGCGCCGAGGTGGACGATGCCGGCCGGACGCCTTACGTGACAGCCCGCCTGATCGATCGGTGGCTGGGGAAGCTCGACCAGGCGGAGCTGTGGGATTTTCATCCGGTCGTGATCCACGGGGACATGGCTCCCGACCACATGCTGGAGGAGCACGGACGAGTCTCGGCGATCCTCGACTTCTCAACCGTCCAGGTGTCGGATCCGGCCGAAGACCTGGCGCCGATGCTGGCGGCGGCGACCCCCGAGGCGGCCGAGTCGATCCTCGAGTCGTATCGCGCACACCGCCACGGTCTGGAGGACCCCCATCTGGCGGCCCGCGGCGAGTTTCTCGCGGAGATCGCCGTCGCGCGCTGGCTGCTGTACGGGGTGAGGCACGACGATTCGGCTGTCATCGCCGACGCGCGGTCCATGCTCACCGACCTGGACAAGGCGGTGGCTGAGCAGGACCACCAGGCCGAGCTGGCGCGTCTCGATTCCGAGCGTCAGGCGCGGGAGGCCGCCGAGCGTCACGCAGCGGCCGAACGCGCCAGCGCGCGGGCGGACCGCGAAACGGCGGAGCGCCGCGCCATTCAGGACGCGTCCCAAACCTCGGTGATCGCCCTGGGCCCCGACAAGCCCGCCCCGCTGCCGGCTCCCGCATCGCCGCTGCCTGCACCTACGCCTACGCCTGCGCCCACACCTACGCCGCCCGCACTCACGCCTGAGCCGTCCGGCACGGCCCCGGAACGCCGCTCGGTCGCCGGAGGCAAAGTCGGGGTGTGGCCGCGTCGGCATCAGCGGGTCCCCACATGGGACGACGCCGAGGTGGCGAGTTCCACCCCCGATGACGCCTCAATCTCGGACCACGGCCCAGCCCCCGATCCGCTCGCCGGCCCCCCTGCCCCCACGCCTGACGCGCGCCCCCCTGCACCCGGGGAGGATCCTGTCGTTCCTCGCGGCTCCGACACCCCCATAGCACTTGCGGACCCCGACCCTGACGCTTCTGCCCCCACCGGGGACGATGAATCCCCGACTGCCCCCACCGCCGCGCCCGGCGCTGCCTCCACCGCGGCGCCCCCAACCTCCGCGCCGGTCCCCGCCGTCACCGTGACCCCCACCGCCACACCGTCAGCGCCGGACCCCAGCCCCGCACCATCCGCACCACTCCCCGCCGCCGCGGCGACC
>JAISBQ010000184.1 GCA_031266115.1 Bifidobacteriaceae bacterium | reverse complement strand
GCTGACGCGCCTGCCCACGCGGTCGCGTTGGTAGTGGGACCTGAGGGCGGTATCGCACCTGAGGACTTGGCGGCGTTCGCCGGCGCCGGTGCCACGCCTGTGGTGCTTGGCAGCGCGGTGTTGCGGGCGAGTGCCGCTGGGCCGGCCGCGCTCGCCGCGTTGGCCGCGCTCCGCGGGGCCTGGTGAGGCTACGCTTGGGCGTATGAGTTTCCCCTTGGATTGCCTCTTCTGTTCGTTCGCGAGCGGTGAGAAGCACGTGGACCTCGTGGGACAGAACCAAAGCGCTGTCGCTTTCAGGGACATCAACCCCCAAGCCCCCTTGCACGTCCTGGTCATCCCGCGCGACCACTACGCCGATGTGGCGGCGCTCGCGGGTGCAGATCCTCAGGTGTTGGCGGACCTGGTCAGCCTGGCTCAAGAGGTGGCGTTGGATGAGGGCGATGGCGATTACCGGCTCGTTTTCAATTCCGGCCCGACAGCAGGTCAGAGCGTGTACCACGTCCACGGGCACGTGATCGGTGGCAAGACTTTGGGGTGGACGCCCGCGTGAGCCGCCCGGCCGCCCCTGGCGCCTCGCACGTGGTCTCGGTGCCGTCCCAGGCGCTGATGTTTGCCCTGCTCGGCCGTGAAGATGTCACGTTGAGGGCGATAGAAGCCGCGGTCCCGGCCGCGGACATTCACGTCCGGGGGGATCGCATCGCGGTCCGCGGCGATCCGCCCGCGGCAGCGCTGGCGTTGGAGTTGGTGACCGAACTCCTGGCTGTGATCGAACGGGGTGGAACGGTTGGTCCCGATGATGTCAGGCGTGTCTACGCGATGTTGGCCGAGCGTTCCCTCCCACTTGCCAGCCCCGGTGGGGTGCACGATCACGATCCGCGGCCGGCTGAGATCCTCACCCAGTCGATTCTTTCCAGCAGGGGCCGCACCGTGCGTCCCAAGACGTTGGGCCAGAAGCGGTACGTCGATGCGATTGAAGCGCACACGGTCACCTTCGGGATTGGCCCGGCGGGCACCGGCAAGACGTATCTGGCGATGGCCAAGGCTGTCCAGGCCCTCCATTCGAAGCAGGTGACACGCATCGTGTTGACCCGCCCGGCGGTCGAGGCCGGCGAGCGCCTCGGATTCCTGCCCGGCACTCTGAACGAGAAGATCGACCCGTACCTGCGCCCGCTCTACGACGCGTTGCAGGACATGCTGGATCCCGAATCGATTCCGCGTCTCATGGAGGCCGGCACCATCGAGGTCGCCCCATTGGCCTACATGCGCGGGCGCACCCTCAACGACGCGTTCATAATCCTAGATGAGGCGCAGAACACGTCTTCGGAGCAGATGAAGATGTTCCTCACCCGCCTTGGCTTCGGGGCAAAGATGGTGGTCACCGGGGATATTACCCAGACGGATCTGCCCGGAGGCGTCGCCTCCGGTCTGCGTCAGGTCAGGGAAATCCTGACGGGTCTGGAAGACCTCGCGTTTTGCGAATTGACTAGCCGGGATGTGGTGCGCCACAGGTTGGTGTCTCAGATCATCGACGCTTACGCCCGCGATGATGAGGCTCGCGCCGCTGCGTCGGCCTCAGGTCCGCGCAGAATCTTCCCCGATGGGGGCCGCCGTGAGCGTTGAAATCCTGAACGAGACCGGCGCCAAGGTCGACGTCTCGGAGTTTGCCGCGCTGGGCAGGTTCTGTTTGGATGCGCTCAACGTCCATCCGGGGGCCGAACTGTGCGTGACCATGGTCGACGTGCCGGCCATGTCCCAGTTGCACGAACGGTGGATGGGCGATCCGGGTCCAACCGACGTCCTGTCCTTCCCGATGGATGAGATCCGCCCCGGTCAAGAGGGCAGCGAATCGGAGGGAATTCTGGGGGACGTGGTCCTGTGCCCCGAAGTGGCGTCCGTGCAGGCCCGTCAGGCTGGCCACAGTGTCACCGAAGAGTTGTTGCTTCTCACAGTCCACGGCATTTTGCACCTGCTGGGTTTCGATCACGCCGAACCGGAAGAAGAACGGCGCATGTTCGATCTGCAGCGCAAGCTCCTCTTGACGTTCCTTGCCTCGCGGGCACCATGAGCCTGATGGGAGCACTGGCGCGGTTGTCCAGGCCGGCGGCCCGGGCGCTCGGGAGGCTGGAAAGGCGGGCCGCGTTGGCCGGCATCGCCGACGATGCCGCACCCGCGTCCCCGCCCAGCCTCGCGGAGGCCGCCCATGCCCGCGAGGTGTTGCTCGACATCGTCGACGATGTGGCCCAGGCTGACGGGATCGATGAGGACGACCGGGCGATGATCCACTCCGTGATCGAACTCGGGGACACGATCACCCGGGAAGTGATGGTGCCGCGCACCGCGATGGTGGCGATAGCGGCGCCCACGGCGCTACGCAAGACGATGACCCTTTTCTTACGTTCGGGCCACTCCCGAGTCCCTGTGATCGGTGCCTCGGCGGACGAGGTTCTTGGCGTCGCCTATCTGAAGGATGTGGCGTTGGCGCTGCAGCGCGATCCAGAGGCCACGACCGAACGCGTGGAACGGTTCATGCGTCCGGCAGTGTTTGTCCCCGAGTCCAAACCGGTGGACAACCTGCTCCGCGAACTGCAACGTCTGGGCACGCACTTGGCGATCGTGGTGGACGAGTTCGGCGGAGTGGCCGGGTTGGTCACGGTGGAGGACATTTTGGAGGAGATAGTGGGCGAATTGGTTGACGAACACGATCCGTCGCCGCCGGCGGTGGAGGACTTAGGTGGCGGGGTGTACCGGGTACCGGCGGCGATTTCGCTGGATGAGCTGAGTGAGCTGTTTGGCCGCGAGATCTCCGACGATGCCGTAGACACGGTAGGTGGGCTGCTTGCCACGGCGCTCGGCCGGGTTCCGATTGTGGGCGCGCGAGGCCAGTCCCAGGGGGTCGAGATGACTGCCGAGCGGGCAGAGGGGAGACGCAAGCAGATTTCGACGATCTTGGTGCGGGACGAAGGCGCCGCGGCCTTGCCACGGATTGTCCGGCACCCGACTAGGGATGAACCGACCGCCGGGGAGGACAGATGAACAAGATCGCATCGGAGCATCGGTCCGGGTTCGTTGCCCTGGTGGGGCGGCCCAATTCGGGCAAGTCCACCTTGGCGAACGCGATGGTGGGCGCGAAGGTGGCCATCACCTCTTCGCGCCCGCAGACCACGCGCCGGGCGATTCGCGGGATAGTGCGCCGGCGTGATTTCCAGCTCATCTTGGTGGACACGCCGGGTCTGCACCGGCCGCGGACCCTGCTCGGGGAGCGGCTGAACGCGGTGGTGAGTGGCGAGATGGACGAGGTGGACGCAATTGTCCTGTGCCTGGCGGCGAATGAGGAGATCGGGCCGGGCGACCGGTTCATCGCCGGCCGCCTGCCTGCCCGGGTGCCCGCGATCGCCGCGGTCACCAAGGCGGATTTGGCAGGTCCTGAACAGATCGCGGCCCGGCTGGTGGCAGCGAGCGAGCTGGGAGACTTCGCGGACATCATCCCCCTTAGCGCCCTCAAAGGCTTCCAAGTCGAGGACCTGGTGGGGTTGTTGGGGGCACGGATGCCGCCTGGGCCTGACCTTTACCCCGATGGTGAGGCGACCGATCAACCGGTGGAACTTCAGGCGGCCGAGCTGATCCGCGAGGCGGCCTTGGAGGGTTTGCGCGAAGAGTTGCCTCACTCTTTGGCCGTGGACATAGAAGAGATGGTTCCGCGTGACCCGCCGCAGGTGGGTGTAGTTGTGCGGGCCCACATCTACGTCGAACGCGATTCGCAAAAGGGAATCGTGATCGGTAAAGGTGCCGTCCGGCTGAAGGCGGTCGGAACTAGGGCGCGGCGTGAGATCGAAGCCCTCCTTGCCCAACG
>JAISBQ010000120.1 GCA_031266115.1 Bifidobacteriaceae bacterium | reverse complement strand
GGTAGGCGGCGGCGTCACCGGGGCGGGAATCGCTGTGGACGCGGCGACACGCGGTCTGACCACCGCCATCGTCGAAGCCCAGGATTGGGCCGATGGCACGTCGTCGCGGTCCAGCAAGCTGGTCCACGGCGGCCTGCGCTACCTGCTGATGTTCGACTTCAAGCTGGTCCACGAGGCCCTGACCGAACGCGACTTGCTCCTGTCGACAACCGCCCCCCACCTCGTCCAACCGGTTCCATTCCTGTATCCATTGACCCACGCGGTGTGGGAGCGCCCCTACGTGGCGACCGGGGTGGGAATGTATGACGCCCTGGCGCACGCGCCGGGGCGCAAGCGCGCGCTCCCCATGCAGAAGCACCTGTCGAAGAAGGGACTGCTGGAAGTATTCCCGGACTTCAAGCCCGAAGCCGCGGTCGGGGCTGTGCGTTACTACGACGCCAAGGTGGACGATGCCCGCCTTGTCCTCACCCTCGTGCGCACCGCGGCTCTCCACGGGGCACACGTCGCCTCACGCACCCAGATGGTCGCCGTCACCACCAACGATCACGGCATTGTGGACGGCGCCGACGTGGTCGATCTGCTCAGCGGCAAGGAATACCACGTGGCTGCCAAGAATGTGATTGTTGCCACAGGGGTATGGACCGAGGAGACCGAAGCGCTGGCAGATCCTGACGGTGGCCTGCGGGTTTTGGCCTCCAAGGGCATCCACATCGTTGTCCCAAGGGACCGGATCGATGGGCAGATGGGCATCATCTCCCAGACCGAAAAGTCGGTCTTGTTCATCATTCCGTGGGATAACTACTGGGTGATCGGCACCACCGATACCCCATGGGATGAGCCGCTGCGCCATCCCGTCGCGACGCGCACCGACATTGACTACGTCATTGACCATGCGAACGCCGTATTGCGCCGCCCACTCACCCGGGCCGATGTCATGGGCGTGTACGCCGGCCTGCGTCCGCTCTTGCAACCAGGCACCAAGCAGGGAACCAGTTCGGCCAAGATCTCCCGCGAACATACGGTGGCCAGCCCGGCACCGGGAATGACTGTCATCGCCGGCGGCAAGCTCACCACCTACCGGGTGATGGCCGAGGATGCGGTGGACTTCGCGCTCGGCGCCGATGCCAAATCCCGCCCCTGCGTGACCGCCAGCCTCCCGTTGCTCGGCGCCAATGGATACCAGGCAACGTTGGCGAGGCGCGAAGCCTTGGCCACGACCTACGGCTGGGGGCCCATGCGGGTCAAGCACATGCTGACCCGCTATGGCTCGGTGATCGAAGACCTGACCGACATGATCGACGCTGATCCCGCGATGGGCGAGCCCGTCCCGGAGGCGCCCGACTACCTCGCGTGCGAAATCGCCTACGCCGCCACCAGCGAAGGGGCCTTCTCACTCGATGACGTGATGATGACCCGGACCCGTCTGCACTACGAAACCCCGGATTCAGGCCTCGGCGCGGCATCCGCCATCGCCGCCATCATGGCCCCTATCCTCGGCTGGGACGCCGCACGCACGCACGCGGAGATCGCCGCCTATACCGAGCGCGTCCGCGCGGAGAAGGCGGCGCAGGAGCAAGACACCGACGCTCACGCCGAGGAGGTGCGACTGACAGCCAAGGACACCACACCCATGCGCGCCCTCGCCTGAGCTATTGCGGACGATGGCGTCCCTCATCCATACCCTTCAGCAACATTTCCGCATTGAGCTATAAGAGAGGTTTACTGTGGGACCTTCTATTCTCACCAATATTTTCATTCCAGAAGTCATCGGAACGGCAGTTCTGATTGTTCTCGGCGTTGGCGTCGTCGCCAACGTCACCCTCATCAAGACCAAGGGTTTCAATGGTGGAACCCTGATGATCAACTTCGGGTGGGGCCTCGGCGTATTCGCCGGCGTCTCCGCCGCCTACAAGTCCGGCGGTCACCTCAACCCGGCGGTGACTGTTGGCATCATCGCTTCGGGTGCCGATGTGTGGTCGCCCAGTGGGATCCCTATCGATGTCGGCTCCACGTGCGCGTACCTTGGCGCCCAGATGGTCGGCGCGATCATCGGTGCCACCTTCGCCTGGCTCGCCTACAAGCAGCACTACGACGCCGAGCCCAATCCAGAGACCGTGCTCGGGACCTTCTCCACGGGACCCTCTATCCGCTCCTACGGATGGAATCTCGCCACTGAGGCAATTGCGACGTTCGTGCTGGTGTACTGGGTTCTGTCCTCTGGCGGCTCGCCGTGGGGTCTCGGCCCACTCGCCGTCGCCATGCTGATCGTCGGCATCGGCGCATCCTTGGGCGGTCCCACCGGATACGCCATCAACCCGGCCCGCGACCTCGGACCACGCATCGCGCACGCGCTGTTGCCGATCAAGGGCAAGGGGTCCTCGGACTGGAGCTACTCCTGGGTTCCCGTCCTCGGTCCCATCATCGGCGGCTTGGTGGCCGGACTCCTGTCACAGGGGGTCGGGCTCCCCACCGGATTCTAGAGTGGCGCCGAGTAGATGCCATCGGCGGCATGCCCGCTGGCATGCTGATTCTCAGACTTCCTGACTGAAAGAAAGGATTCGAAACATATGAGCAAATACGTTGTCGCGATCGATCAAGGGACCACATCGACGCGCGCCATCGTCTTCGACCACAGTGGTCGGATCGTGTCCGTGGGCCAGATGGAACACGAACAGATTTTCCCGCAGGCCGGATGGGTGGAGCACGATCCCCTGGAGATCTGGACCAATACCCGCGAGGTGATTGGCTTGGCCCTATCGCGGGCCAATATCACCCGCCATGAGGTGGCTGCCATCGGCATCACCAACCAACGCGAGACCACGGTCGTGTGGGATCGCCACACCGGGGAACCGGTCTACAACGCGATCGTGTGGCAGGACACGCGCACGGGGCCGATTGTGGATCGCCTGGCGGCCGAAGGCGGCGTGGACCGATTCCGCGAAACCGTCGGCCTGCCGATCAATACCTACTTCTCGGGCACCAAGATCACGTGGATCTTGGAGAACGTGCCGGGGGCCAGGGCAAGGGCCGAGGCCGGGGATCTCATCTTCGGCAACACCGACTCGTGGGTCACATGGAACCTCACCGGCGGCGTCAACGGCGGGATCCACATCACCGATGTCACCAACGCATCGAGGACCCTATTCATGGACCTGCGCACCTTGGATTGGGACCAGTCGATCCTCGACGTGTTCGGTGTGCCCCGGTCGATGCTCCCGGCCATCCACTCCTCCAGCGAGGTGTATGGCAAGGCAGCGAGCGAGTCGCTACTCCGCGAGACACCGATCGCCGGGATCCTCGGTGACCAGCAGGCTGCCACCTTCGGACAGGTCGCCTTCGGGCCAGGTGAGGCCAAGAACACCTACGGCACCGGCTGCTTCCTGATCTTCAACACAGGCACCGACATCGTCATGTCCCGCAATGGGCTGTTGACGACGTTGGCCTACCGCCTCGGCGACGCTCCCCCCGTGTACGCGCTCGAGGGATCGATCGCTGTCACGGGTTCGCTCGTGCAGTGGCTCCGGGACAGCTTGGGGCTGGTGGCGAGCGCACCCGAGATCGAGGCTCTTGCCTCGACCGTCGAGGACAACGGGGGCGCCTACATCGTCCCAGCGTTCTCTGGGCTCTTCGCGCCGTATTGGCGTCAGGACGCTCGCGGCGTGATCGCGGGCCTGACCCGGTTTGTGAACAAGGGTCACCTGGCGCGGGCGGCACTGGAGGCGACCGCCTACCAGACCCGCGAGGTGTTCGACGCGGTCAACGCCGATTCTGGTGTGCCGCTGGCCGAGCTCAAGGTGGACGGCGGCATGGTCGCCAACGACCTGCTCATGCAGTTCCAGGCGGACATTCTCGGCGTGCCGGTGGTTCGTCCCGTGGTCGCCGAGACTACCGCGCTCGGCGCGGCCTACGCGGCGGGCCTGGCCGTCGGCTACTGGTCCAACCTCGATGACCTCAGGGCGAACTGGGCTGAGGATAAGCGCTGGAGCCCGGCTATGACCGTCGCGGAGACCTCCCGCCTCTATGCCGAGTGGAAGAAGGCCGTGACCAAGTCCTTCAACTGGATGGAGGACGAGGCCTGACCAAGCCTGGCCCGGATGCGCCGCGGCACACCTCGCCCCGTGCTGGCGGCGTATCCGGGCCGTCCGCTGTCTCGCGCCACGCGACGACGACGACGCCCCTCGTCCGGCATGTCCACCCGGCCTCAGCCGGTGTGGGCGGCCATAATGGACCGGTGAGCGCTGTCGAGGAGAACGACTCCATGGTCGATCCAACCGACTTCCCAGCCCCGGCCCCCCTGTCCTGGCATGGCCCTGCCCGGATTGTTGCGCTATGCAACCAGAAGGGTGGGGTTGGCAAGACGACCACCACCATCAACGTGGCCGCGGCGCTCGCCGAATACGGCAGGCGTGTGCTGATCGTCGACTTTGATCCCCAGGGCGCGGCGTCCGTTGCACTCGGTATCCCGGCGCGCGAGTCCGACAGGACCGTCTATGACGCCTTGATGACGTCCGGGACCACCGTGCGGGACGTGGTTGTCCATACGGCCTGGGACGGGATGGATGTCGCCCCGGCGAATATCGATCTGTCGGCCGCCGAAGTCCAACTTGTTGGGGAGGTGGCGCGCGAGTCGGCGCTGGCCAGGGCACTACGCGGCGTCGCGGAGGATTACGACGCGATCCTCATCGACTGCCAACCCTCACTGGGGCTCTTGACCGTCAACGCGTTGACAGCGGCCCACGGGGTCATCATTCCGTTGGAGACCGAGTACTTCGCGTTGCGCGGCGTGGCCTTGCTTGTCGAGACGATCTCCAAGGTGGCCGACAGGCTTAACCCGAAGCTGAAGATCGATGGGATCCTCGCCACGATGTATGACGCGCGGACGTTGCACTCGCGCGAAGTGTTGGAGCGGGTGAGAGATGCCTTCGGCCAGAACGTCTTCGAGACCGTGATCGCGCGGACCGTCAAGTTCCCGGACTCCTCGGTGGCGGCCGAGCCGATCCTGTCCTTCGCCCCAAACCACCCAGGCGCCCAGGCATATCGGCGCCTCGCGCGCGAACTGATCGCCCGCGGCGACGCCGCGTGAGCGGCAGCGAGGTCGCACTCGCCAGCGTGGACGCTGGGCGCGCGGACTTGGCCTTTCTTGTGCACACGGACGTGTTCAGCGGGCCTTTCGATCTGTTGCTCTCGTTGATCGCCCGACGCAAGCTGGACATCACCGAACTGGCCTTGGCCGAGGTCACCGACGAGTTCATCGACCACATTGCCGGCGAACCGGAATGGAGCCTAGATACGGCGAGCGACTTCCTCGTCGTCGCGGCGACCCTCCTCGACCTCAAAGCCGCCAGGCTTCTCCCCAACGCCGAGGCCGAGGACGCCGAGGATGTCGCGGCGCTGGAGGCACGGGACCTGTTGTTCGCCAAGCTTCTCCAATACCGCGCATTCAAGCAGGTCGCAGCCCATTTCGCCGAGCTGGAGGCAGCGAGCGCCGGGTATCACCCCCGGTCAGTCCCGCTGGAACCCCAGTTCTCGGGGCTAGCGCCAGACCTCGTCTGGACGCTCGCCGTGGGCGACTTTGCGACCATCGCGGTGGCCGTCCTTGCCAGACCACCCAAGGCCACCGCCGTTCCGACAGCGCACCTGCACGTCAGTACCGTCTCAGTGGCCGAGCAGGCGAGTATTCTCTCCGCACGTCTTGCGGGCCGTGGCCAGCTCACGTTCCGTGACCTGGTCGTGGACTCCGGCGGTGAGCCGGCCGTGATTGTTGCTCGGTTCCTGGCCCTCCTCGAGCTGTATCGGGCGGGAGCCGTGGCGTTTACCCAGGTAGCCCCCCTCGGCGACCTATCCATCCGGTGGGTGGGCGAGAGCGACGAGGTTGCCATTTCCGATGAATTCGACCACACAGAAGGGCACGGTGCACGATGACGCCTGACGACGACCCCATGCCCGGAACCGATGGCGTGGACTTGGCAGCGTTGGAGGCCGTCCTCATGGTGGTGGACGAGCCCGTGGCCGGCGCCGACCTAGCGGCGGCGCTCGGGGTTCCCGTCGCCCGCGTCGAGGAGGCCTGTCGCCACCTTGCAGCTGAATACCGCGGCGAGAGCGGCGGGCGCCCCCGCGGATTCGAGCTTCGCTGCGTGGCGGGCGGGTGGCGGATGTACTCCGCGCCCGCTTACACAGAGATTGTCGGGAGATTTCTCATGGACGGACACACGGCACGGTTGACCGCGGCCGCCCTGGAGACCCTCGCGATCATCGCCTACCGAGGACCTATCTCCCGCGGTCGAATCGGAGCAATCCGCGGGGTCAGCGCCGATTCCGTGGTCCGAACGCTTCTCAGCCATGGGTTGATCGACGAGGTCGCCGTCGATGAGACCACCGGTGCGCGTCTGTACGCGACAACCCAGCTCTTCCTCGAGCGCCTCGGGCTGACTACCCTTGACGAGCTTGAGGCGCTCGCCCCGCACCTGCCGGGACTAGAAGCCCTCGGCGAGGTTGAGGAGCAGATGACACGATGAATCGCGATGACAGTCGCAGCGCCCGGCGGGGTGAGTCCAGCGCACGCGACATCCACAACCCTCAGGGTGTCCGGGTCCAGAAGGTGTTGGCGCGGGCCGGATTGGGATCGCGCCGCGCATGCGAGGACCTGATCGCCGAGGGACGCGTCGTGGTCGACGGCGTGGTGGTGCGCGAGCTGGGCACGCGAGTGGATCCGGCCACACAGCGGATCGAGGTGGACGGGGAGCCGTTGCAGACCGATTCCACCACCATCACGGTGGCACTGAACAAACCGGCCGGCGTGGTCTCGACCATGGCTAAGAACCAGGACCGCCCCACCCTTGCCGAGTTTGTGGCGCACCGGCCGGAGCGGCTGTTCCACGTGGGTAGGCTCGACGCGGAGTCCGAGGGGCTGATCCTCCTGACCAACGATGGCGAGTTGGCTCGGCGCCTCACCCACCCATCATTCGAGGTACCCAAGACGTACGTCGTCACCGTGGAGGGGCGCCTCACCCGTACCGCGCGCACTGAGCTTCTCGATGGCGTGGTCTTGGAGGACGGCCCGGCTTACGCCGACTCGGTGAGAATCCTCGATGCGACCCCCGTGGCCACAGCCCTGGAGCTGCGTCTACATTCGGGGCGGAATCGTGTGGTGCGGCGCATGCTTGCCCAGGTCGATCTGCCCGTCACGCGCCTGGTCCGCACGGCCGTGGGTCCCATCAAGCTGGGCGATCTCAAGCCCGGCCGCACCCGCGTCCTGGGCAGGGCCGAGGTGTCCGCCCTGATGGCGACCCTGGGAATGTGAAGGAGCCGGG
>JAISBQ010000006.1 GCA_031266115.1 Bifidobacteriaceae bacterium | reverse complement strand
ACGTGACCAAGAAGCAACGCGACCTCTACGAGGCGCTCGACGCCAAGCCCCCCGCCTGACGCCAGGCCGCCGCCGGCACGGCCGGCCGGCCATGTCACAACCCGGTCGGGAAATCAGGTAACCATGGTTAGGGACAGTCCCCAACTGTGGTTTTCGAACGGGTTACGGCAGGAACCCGGACAGGGTGCCGAGCACGAACCCGCCCAGGGCGCTGGCGACCAACTGGGCCGCCAGGAACAATCCGATCAGGCCCAGGCCGAGCGCCGCCAGATGGCCGAGCCAGACGCGGGTCCCTTGGTCCTTCTTCATGAATCAACCATGCGTCGCCGTCGCCGCGCGCGCGTCCGCCCAGCCGATGATTTCAGATCGTGGGCGGTCATCCTTCAAGGCGTCGCCGAGCCAGCCAGGTCGTACCACGGGATGACAGCCCAAGCCGGGCGCGCGGCATCGTCCAAGTGAGACGAACCCTACGACGAGGGCAGGGTCAGGATCTCCGCGCCGGCGGCGGTCACCAAGATAGTGTGCTCGAATTGGGCGGAGCGGCGCAGATCGGCGGTCACAACCGTCCAACCGTCGTCCCAAAGGCGCCAATCGTAGGTGCCCAGGGCCAGCATCGGCTCGATCGTGAAGACCATGCCGACCTCCATGAGGTCGTTGAAACGCGGTGCGGCATCGTAGTGCGGGATCACCAAGCCCGAATGGAAGGCCTCGCCAACGCCGTGCCCGGTGTAGTCGCGGATCACGCCGTAGCCGAACCGCCGAGCGTAGGACTCGATCACCCGCCCTATCACGTTGACCTCCCGACCGGGGCGCACCGCCTTGATCCCGCGCATCATGGCCTCGCGGGTGCGCTCGACCAGCAGGCGCGAGGCCTCGTCCACGGTCCCGGCCAGGAAGGTCGCGTTGGTGTCGCCGTGGACGCCGTCGAGGAAGGCCGTGATGTCGACGTTGACTATGTCGCCGTCCGCGATCACGGTCGAGTCGGGGATGCCGTGGCAGATGACCTCGTTGATCGAGGTGCAGATGGATTTCGGGTAGCCGCGGTAGCCCAGTGTCGAGGGGTAGGCCCCGCGTTCGATCAGGTAGCGGTGGCCGATGCCGTCCAGGTGGTCGGTGGTGACCCCAGGCTTCACGTGGCGCCCGACTTCCGCCAGGGCATCGGCGGCCAGGCGGCTGGCGCGGCGGATGCGCTCGACGACCTCGGGGCTCTTGACCTCGGAGCCGGGCCAGGGCTCGGAGTCGGGCTGGATCTTGCCGACGTACTCCGGGCGGGGGACGGATTGCGGGACCGCTCGAGGGGGCGAGACCCGCCCCTTGGTTACTGGCACGCGGTCAATCCTAAGGGACGTGTCCCCGGGGAAAGCGCGGGGGTCGACGCAGCTGGGCCAGTTGGCGCTTGACCGCGATTCGGACAGACCCGCCGACTGCTGGCGCCATGGGTGCTCTGGCGCATTAGGGTGGGGGCTGGCGGCCACATCGCCGCCGGAACACGTCCCACCTCCTGACGCTGCTCCAGTCCACGCGCTGCCGGAAGCCATATCCGGTCCCGCTCGGACGATCCATGGGCACAGCGGTAGACAGGAGAGACACGATGGCTTCGGGCGACGCACCAGATTTTGGGCGCAACAATCCAGTTAGTGGCCGCAGGCGCGCCAAGTTATGGCGCGGGCTGGCGGCATTCACGGCGGCGGCGGTGGCCGTGTTGTTCGTCGCGCCGCAATCCGTGGCCGAACCGATAGGCGAGCCGGACCAGGCAGCCGTCTCCGCTGAAGCGGGTGCGGCGGCAAGCCCTGAGCAGCCGGTCGCGCAACAGCCAGCAGAGCCCGGCGCGGGTTCCGGCTCGGATGGCGGGGATAGCGGGGGTAGTGCTCCTGCCGACGATGCCGCCGTCCCGAGTACCGCTGATGACTCGGCTTCCAGCACCGATGCTTCGGCGGGTGCCGAGGCGGCGAGCGCGGACGAACCGGCTGATACTGGGGCAGCGCCGGCCGGCGACGAACCGGCCGGGAGCAGCGACGATAGCCCTGACCCCGCCGCGGCCAAGTCCGCGGATGATCGGGACTCGGCACCGGATGGCGCCGATTCGCCCGCGCCGCCCGTCCTCAGCGAGCTGGCCGCCACCCGCACCGGCGAGGACACTGCTGAAGTCACTGTGACCGCCGACCGCGAAGGCGAGGTCTACTACCTGCTGGGATCGAGCGGTGGCAAGGCGACTGTCGGCCAAATGGAGAACCGCGGAACCGACGCCGCGTTGATGGCGGGAGTGAACAGGGTTGCTGTGAGCGGCTTGGAAAGCTCGGGCGTCTACACCGTTTCGCTTCTGGCCAAGAACTCCGACGCCTGGGCTACCACGGTCGATGCTGTAGCGATCCCGGCGTACGAGACGAAGTCCGCTGACTCCGGGTCTGACGACCCGACGCCGACCGAGGCCGTACCCACAGAAGATGAAGACGCGCCGGCTGGGGACATCGGGCCGCAGGCGGTGTTCAACTGGACCGCTCAAGCCAATGGGAATGCCGGCCAGACCACCACGCAAATCACTGTGACGCTCAACACCGGGTCTTGCCAGGTCTACTACCCCTGGGGATGCCCAAACGCTAACAATATCAGCCTCGAGGTGCCGGGAGCCCTGGTGGTCGGGCCAGCGGTCGGCACGGGTCCGACTTACACCTTTACGCTGGATAATGTCACGACTCCGGGCTCCGTGGAGGTCAGCCTCAAGTTCGTTACCGGCACCGACACCTTCAACCCCGCGACGCGGTCCGTGGAGCTATTTTTCGCACCGACCGAGGCGCAGATCTTCTACAACATGCACGACTCTCCTGAGGAGCCAGCCACTCCGCAACTCGGCGCCGACACAGTGGCATTGGGTTCGAGGGTCATGGATGCGCCGGGCTACAACACCACCGTGACCAGGCCTGGGTACTCCTTCGTCGATTGGTACACCGATGACCAGTGGATCGATGCCAACAAGGTGGATCAGAACACTCTGGCCAACCAGCCCATCGTTCCGTTGCATGCCTACTGGGTGCCGAATGGTAACGCCGACTACACCATCAACCATTACAAGAGGCATGGTGGCCAGTCCACTCTTGCGGAAGCTGATGA
This sequence comes from Bifidobacteriaceae bacterium, assembly GCA_031266115.1. Lineage (GTDB taxonomy): Bacteria > Actinomycetota > Actinomycetes > Actinomycetales > WQXJ01 > JAIRRT01. The sequence goes on along the minus strand of JAISBQ010000006.1, from coordinate 1,714 downwards.
GCCGAATGGCCGGATCGGCACCACGACTCCTGCGGCCACTCCGAAGGACTACCCCGGCTACGTCTTCGACCCAAACACCTCGACGCTCCAAGGCGTGATTCCCCAGCCGCCAGACAAGTTGGAACTGGACTTGTATTACAACCCGAAGACGGTGCAGGTCACGTTCGATCCAGCTGGCGGGAGCTTGCCCACGTTCCCCGGGTCCGGCGAGTACGACGGCCTGTTGGCTGCCCCAACAGAGCCCGTCTGGGCCGGTCACAAGGTGATCGGCTGGGTGACCAGCGGTCAGAAGAAGTGGGACTTCGCCAACGACACGCTGAGCGATGCCAACGGCGTCACCGATGCCGACCAGGCCTCGCCGCAATTGACCTTGACAGCTGTCTGGGCGGACGGCCCCGTGGCGACCGGCGCGAAGGCGACCATCGGCATCGGGCAGAAGACCACCCTGCACGGAACGGTCACGCCGGATACCGCCCACAACGCCACCATCGACCAGGCGACGGTCACCACCACGGATGACTGGACCACCAAGGTCACGTTCACGCCGGGCACAGACGGCTCCGTCGTTTTCGCTGCCGATCCCTCCCTGCCCGCTGGCACCTACCAGTTCACAGTCGAATACACGGACTCGAATGGGCTGACGACCCCTGCCTCGTTCGAGGTCAAGGTCGTGGCGGCGCCTGTGATCAGCACCACCGATTTCGACGATGTGATCAAAGAGGGCGGCACGGCCACCTTCAATGTCAAAGTGGTGTCCGAGGTCGATGTCACAGGCAAGGCAACCGATGTCCCAGGGGCAGCCATCACCGCGGGAGCGGACGGCAAGGTCGAGTTCCAGGCCGGGACATTTGTTGGCGGCCCGCACGCGTTCACTGTCACCTACACCGACGAACTGGGCCAGGTGTCGAACGCGCTGGGGTTCGAAGTCACCGTTCAGGCCGCCCCGCAAGGCGGCTCCAAGACTGTCAACTTGAAGGACGACTACCAGACGGCCACGGTCGAGCCGCTGAAAGACGTCACAGGCACCAACCTAAAGCCGTTGGAAGAAAGCTCGATCGTCACCGAACCCACCAAAGGCACTCTGGCGCTCGACGGCTCCGGGGGCCTGCTCTACACGCCCACCCACGGCTCCGTCGGTACTGACACCAGCACCGTGAGAGTGTGCGACAACTTTGATCAATGCGACGATTTCACGTACACGTTCGACATCCAGCACGTCTACGTTCCTCTAGCCGCGACTGGCGACACCGCTGTGATCGGGCCCAAGGGCACGGCGAACCTTGAAGCCCACCTGGCGATCGACACGAACGTGACCGTGGACCAAGCCGATGTGACGACCCAGGAGCCCTGGATGGCCAACGCCACCATCGTCGCCACGCCGGACGGCAAGGTGACCTTCACGGCGGGGGAGGCCCTGGTCGCTGGGCCGTACACGTTCACGGTCAAGTACACGGACTCGTACGGGTCGACTGCCCAGGCGCCGTTCACCGTCACCGTGGTCAAAGAGCCATTGGTGAGCGGCAAGACGGAGAAGACAATCCCAGAGGGTGGCACCGCGACGTTCAACATGCAGGTGGACAGCACGGTGACAATCGTCGGCGCGGCGGTCTCCGACGACCCGCCCGGCGCGACGGTGACTGCCGAGACAGACGGCACCGTCGTGTTCAAGGCCAACAGCCTGCCGCCCGCGACGTACACCTTCACAGTCACGTAC
>JAISBQ010000341.1 GCA_031266115.1 Bifidobacteriaceae bacterium | reverse complement strand
CCCGACGCTGCCTCAAACGCCACATCACCCGCCAACTCCACCGCCAACTCACCCACATCCTCCTTGACAACCAACCATAGAAGGGTCGGCAATGGGTGTGGTGCCGGGACGGGCGTGTGCAGGCCGCTGGCGCAGGAATGACCCTGTGTAGAGGTCGTGACCGTGCTGGGCGATCATCACCTCTATCACGCCGAGCGTCTTGAGAACGCCTTTGACGGCCTCGACAACCTGTTCGCGAACGGGCTGCTCCCCGGCTAGACCGGCGAGTCCGTCACTCGAGCCTCGGCGCTGGGTTGAGATCCCGTTCCGCCATCTGGTCACCACGCGACGGCCAGGGCTGGTTGCCCTCATGTGCCCGCGTATGCCCGCCACCCGAGACGACGTCACCAGCCGGTGGGGTGCCGCGTGGTGCGGGTCGCTGTTGGGGTGATAGCTTGCCTGCGCCCCTGGCACACCGGGGGGCCAAGCGACCATGGGAGGGACCCAGGATGACTGTGACCGAGTCGGCCGCCCGCCGCCTGCCGGATGGGTGGTTGGCGCCGCCTGGACCTGTCGACATCCGCAGGGCCCAACCGGCCGAACTTCCCGCGATCGGGGAGATGCTCGAGCGCGCCTACGCCGCCTCCTACACCCTGGAGTCCGCCTATCGCGACGAGTTGCGCCACCTGGAGCGCTTCGCTCCGGAGGCTGAGGTGTGGGCGGCCTTTGTCGATGGAACCCCTGCAGGCGCCCTCGTGGTGCCGGCCCCCGGCCGGCCGGCCCATTACGTGGTCGATCCGCCCGAGCCAGAGATCGGCTTCCGGATGCTCGGAGTGGACCCAGCGTTCCGGGGCCGGAGCATAGCCCGGGTGCTCATCGAATTCGTCGCCGCCCTCGGCCGTGAGCGTGGAGCGCGACGCATCGGCATCTATTCGGCCGAGCACATGCTCCAAGCCCACGGCTTGTACCGGCGTCTCGGATTCGTTCGCGAACCGTGGCGTGATGCCACTGTCCCTCATGCCGAGCCGATCAGGCTGTTCGCCTTCGTCTGGCCCATCGACTCCCCCACCGCCACCGGAGCCCGTCGTGAACACATTGCCTGAGGCCAGTCCCGTCTCGTTCGAGACGTATGGCGAAGCGTCCGGATGGGCGGCCAAACCGACATCGCGCGATGACGGCGCCTTCATTCGCGCCTCCTATCCCTTCCGTGGGCGGATCGACGATGACGGCCCCCACCCACCCGAACGCGGCCGGTACGTGCTGTACATCTCCTACGCCTGCCCATGGGCACACCGCCAGGCCATCGTCCGGGCGCTGAAGGGTCTGGAGGATGTCATCGCCATGGCCGTGGTCGATCCGGTGCGCGATGGACGCGGCTGGGCGTTTCGTGCGGGCGATGGGCTGACCCTGGATCCGTACAACGGTTTCACGTTGTTGCGCGAGGCCTATGAGGCGACCGAGCCGGGCTACCCCGGACACATCTCGGTGCCGGTGCTGTGGGACACCGCGACCCACCGGATCGTGTCCAACAACTTTCCCGACATCTCCCTCGACCTCGGGTCGCGGTTCAACCGGTGGGCGGCGAACCCGGACCTCGACCTCTACCCCGAGGCGCTGCGGGAGGAGATCGACGCGGTGAACGACATCGTCTATCGGACCGTCAACAACGGCGTGTACCGGTGCGGCTTCGCCCGATCACAGCATGCCTACGACGTGGCCGTGGCGGAACTGTTCGCCACCCTCGACACGCTAGAAGAGCGCCTAGCCCACCAGACCTTTCTGATCGGGGACCAACTCACCGAGGCCGACGTGCGCCTATGGCCAACCTTGGCCCGCTTCGACGCCGTCTATGTCACCCATTTCAAGGCGAACCTGCTCCGGCTGACCGACTATCCGAACCTGTGGGATTACGCGAGGCACTGCTACGCAATGCCGGCGTTCCGTGCCACCACGCGGTTCGACCACATCAAGCGCCACTACTTCACCACCCATCCGCACATCAACCCCACCCGGATCATTCCGGTGGGCCTCCATGCCGACTGGGAAGCGCCCTCGCTCCGCCCGCTGCGCCCTTAGCCGGTTGTCGCGGGACGGGGGACGGTGCGCCGGGCGCGCAGGTCGGCGAGGGCCTCATCCAGGAGGGCTGCGCCGTCCTCGTCGTTGCGCCGTTCCTTGACGTAGGCGAGGTGAGTCTTATAGGGCTCGTTGCGGGGGGCCGCGGGAGGGTTGTCCCGATCACGGCCGGCCGGCAGTCCGCACCGGGGACAGTCCCAAATCTCAGGGATCACCGTGCCGGGGTCTTCGACAAACCACGGCCGGGTCTCGTGGAGGTTGATGCACCAGAAGGAGACCACCACGCGTGGTGCGGCTTCGCCCCTCTCGTCCTCGCCCATGGGTCCGGCACCGACACGAGAACCGCGGATCGCGCTGCTTCCAGCCATAGCTCCTCCGTTTGATGAGGCGTCAGGGCCTTGTCATGGGATAGGTGTGCCGACAGGACACTTCGTGGGGTGCTTCTAGACGGCGTACTTCTGGACGAGGTCGAGCAACACCACCGCCACGAGCCACAGGCCCGCCACCGCGACGGTGATGCGGTTGAGGTTTTTCTCCGCGACCCCTGAACTCCCGAGGTTGGAGGACATCCCCCCGCCGAACATGTCAGACAAGCCACCGCCCTTGCCCTTGTGCATGAGGATCAGCAGCGTCATGAAGGCACTCGTCAAGACGAGGAGGACTTGAAGAACAATTCGCACTGCGCCCACGCGGGATCGATCCTTTGGCTTGTGAGTTTGCGCCGCTTCAGTATGGCGCCGGGTCATTGTAGACCGCGGGACGGTGCCTTGGCCAGCGACAGGGCCTCGTGCACCGTCCCCCGGCTCACGTCACGTCTACAGTCCGACCTGGTGATCGGGGAATCGGACGATCTTGGCGAACTCCGCCGGGTCGAGGCTCGCGCCGCCCACGAGGGCTCCATCCACGTCGCCTTGAGCCATGATGGCCGCGACGTTGGTCGACTTGACCGAGCCGCCATATAGAACGCGGACCGCTGCCCCCACGGACGGATCGTAGGCCTCTGCGAGGCGCCGACGAATGGCGCCGCACACCTCCTGGGCGTCCGCGGGTGTGGCCACCTCGCCTGTCCCGATCGCCCAGACGGGCTCGTAGGCGACCACCGCGCGGGCTGCCTGTGTCGCATCGAGATCCGCGAAGCAGCCGTCCAGTTGGGCGAGGGTGTAGGGAACATGACGCCCCTCCTTGCGGACGTCGAGCCCCTCCCCCACACAGATGATCGGCACGAGACCGTGGCGGAACGCGGCCACCGCTTTCGCTCCGACGATGGCGTCGGTTTCGCCGTGATACTGGCGCCGCTCAGAGTGCCCAACCACCGCATAGCTGCAGCCCAGGCGGGCGAGCATGGTGCCAGAGATCTCCCCGGTGTAGGCGCCGGCATCGTGCTCCGAGATGTCCTGAGCGCCGTACACGATGGAGAACTTGTCCGCGTCCACCAGGGTCTGCACGGACCGGAGGTCCGTGAATGGTGGGATCACCGCGACCTCGACCTGGGCGTAGTCATGGTGGGCATCGGTGAGTGCCCATGCCAGCTTTTGGACCACCGCGATCGCTTGAGTGTGATCCAGATTCATCTTCCAGTTGCCCGCCATCAGCGGGGTGCGTCCTGCCATGTGTTCAGCCCTCCAAGACCGCCACTCCGGGGAGGGTCTTACCCTCCAAGAACTCCAAACTTGCTCCACCACCGGTGGAAATATGGGTGAAACCGTCCTCGGGGAACCCGAGCAGGCGCACAGCGGCTGCTGAATCGCCGCCGCCGACGATGCTGAACGCGTCCGAATCCACAATCGCCTGGGCCACGGCCTTCGTGCCTTCGGCGAACGCCGGGAATTCGAACACGCCCATGGGCCCGTTCCACACCACCGTCTTGGCGGACAGGATCGAGGCCCGGAACCGCGCCGCCGTGGCCGGTCCGATGTCCAGCCCCATCCAGCCCGCGGGGATCGCGTCGGCCGGCACCACCCGGTGAGGCGCGTCGGCCGCGAAGGTCTCGGCCACCACGATGTCTGTCGGGAGGAGGATCTGCACGCCGGTCGCCTCAGCCTTGTCGAGATAGCCCTTGACGGTGGGGATCTGGTCCGCC
>JAISBQ010000310.1 GCA_031266115.1 Bifidobacteriaceae bacterium | reverse complement strand
GGATCCGGGCCGACGGGCCGGTGCGTCTTGGCGACATGGCCGAACGACTCGACGCACAGCTTGGCTGCGGTGTGGGCCTGGCGTTGAGTGACTGTACGGCTCTCGTCGCGGTTCTGGATCGAGCATCAATGATCGAGGTCGAGGGTGCGGATTCGCTGGCGGTCGGTTTGCGGGATGCTTGGAAAACGCGTGGCGCCAGCCTATTGAGTCTGGACACGCTTCGATTGGCGCGCGGCGGACGTCGCAGACGGTATCCGCCGACCGGACTTGGGATAGCGAAGGCGGTTGTCCGAAGCCAAGGCGTGATTGCTGTAGCCGGGTTGCTAGTTTGCATGGTTCTCGGTGTGGCCGTTGGCGTAGCATATGAGGCAACGGATTTCTTGAACAAGCAAACTGCCGATGCGCTCGTAATCGGTCCAGCAGTGTTGGGGTTAGCCCACCTGTGCATACTGTTCGTGCATGAATGGGGCCACCTTATTGCGGCACGCCTCCTAGCGTTGCGTCCGGCTTACGTCTTTTCAGAAGGAAGGAAAGTCGGCATGGTCCGGTTGCGCGGCGAACGATCATCACTGGCCGTAGTATCAGCGGCAGGGCCTGTTCTTGCTTCTGCCACGGCGTTGGCGGCGGTAGGCGCCATCCAGTTGGTGAGCCCGGGCTACTGGGTGACCAGCCCTTCAGGCATGGCGAGTTCCTGTTTGCTGCTGTACGCAGCCGGTCACTTGCTAAGCCTGCTGCCAATCGCGGGCGATGGCAGGAATCTGATGCGGGCACTAGCTCGCCCGAAGGGTGGCGTCGACAGCCATCCCCAGCGGCCAGAAGACGGCGGCGCACATGAGAATTGAGTTGGCGCAGGTATCTGCGGTGTATCCAAACCTGACCATCGGACCGGTCAGCCTTGAACTGGGGGCGGGCGAATTGCATTGCTTGCTGGGTCCAAACGGCGCAGGCAAGACGAGCGTCCTCAAAGCGGTCCTCGGCCTGACCCGAGGAGCTGGGACGGTCCTGCTAGATGGTAGACCAGTAGGACTCGGCGCGCGAGTACTACGCCGAGCGGCTGAGTGGGCGCCCGACGGCACAGACCCACTGCCCGAGGCTCTCACCGGCCAGGAATTGATGAAGTTTCATGCGTGGTGTGGTGTCTCGGGCGAGTTCCACGGTGAGCGCGCTATGCGCTACTCGGGAGAACTGGTTGACCGCCTCTCATTGCAAGTCGACCAAGGGCAACTGATCGGCTCGTACAGTTTCGGCATGAAACGGAAGCTGCAGCTCATCTGCTGCCTAATGCGGAGACCCGAACTGGTAATCGTGGACGAGCCACGCAACGGCCTTGACCCGGTGACTGCGGATGAGCTTGCCTGTGTTCTTCACGAGCATCGAGAGCGGGGGGCGGTGATCGTCGCCGCGACCCATGATCTGGACTTTGCCGAGAGGGAGAGCACACACGTCGTGGTCCTAGTCGGTGGGCGGCTCAGATTGGCCGGGCCGAAGCACGAGGTCTTCGGGGAAGTGGATGCCCGCCATCGTTACAGGGAATGGGTAAACCTGTGATGCGAATCATCGTGGCTTGGCGGACGGCCACTTTGAGCATATTCGGGCAATTCATGCCAGGAAAACTCCGGTCGGCCGCCTCTGCGTCCCTGATCGGATTGCTCGGCGGAGCGTTAGTCGGCTTCGGAATTCAAGACGGGGCGACCCGCTTGTCTGCAATTGAAACGGTGAACGGCTTTCCGCCAACGGGAGCACAGAACGGTGCTGAAGCGAAACTGCTGACGGTGCTGATCACTGCAGCCTTCTTTTCATGGCTGCTGGTGGAATTCTTGCCTAGGAGCGACTGGATTTCGGTGTACCTGATTTCTCACGAGATGCGGACTTCGTCTCGATTGGTGGTCGCGTTCACCAGGATCGCAATCCTCGGCAGCATCGCTGGGCTGGTATGCGGCCCAACGATCATTGTCTCGATCGGCGGTGCAATCGGCACGGACGCCCCGAAAACGGCGTTGATGATTCTCGCGGCAGGCATGCTCGGCGTCTGCTGGGCGCGGTTACACCACACCGTTTGGCGGCGGATCTGGGCGCACCGCGGCCGCGTCCCTGGACTCGGAGCCGCAGCAACCGAGGTATCAGCGGCGATTGCGGTCTTCGCTGCCGGGATCCCGTTGCTTGCATGGCCACGGTCGCCTCGTCCGAGAGAGAGCCTGCTGTGGGAGGCATGGGACGGGCATTGGCTTGAATGGCTCGTTATCTTGTCGATCGCTGCTGTGGTCGTTATCGAGGTGATGTCGCCGCCGACCGTTGCGGGAGTCTCCCGCATGCGCACGTCAATGGCGGAATGGGCGCCGGGAGGCCCCTTCCCCGTTTTCCGGCTCGTATGGCGGATGGTCTTCCGCTCCCGGGAGTTCAGGCAAGTGTTCGGCGAGGCCATAGCTGTGGCTTTCGTGGGATTGGCGATTCTGCAGATGATTGCCTACTCCCAGCGAAGTCTTGTCGCTGGGCACACGACGATTGTGATCGCTGCGGCGGTCGGGAGCGTTCCGCTGATTGCGGGACGTGTGATCGGTTCGAGGCCGCATCTTGTGTGCCTCGCTGTCTCAGACCGCGCCGTCGAATGGCAGGCCGCCGCGGTAATCGTTTGCACCGGTGTACCGGTGATGCTGGCTTGGGGCATTGGCGCGGGCGCTATGGCCCACTGGCCGATGGCGCTGGCCGTGTCGCTTGCGTTGTGGGCTGGAGCCGTCGGACTCGGATCCTTGTGGTGGCTGAGATGGATTGATGGGAGGCGTTTGAGTAAGGCCGCTCTGATGGGCGGAGCCTGTGCTGTCTACGGTGCCGAAGTTCTGATGGCGATGGCATTCGGTACCGCAGGATTGAGCGAAGGCGCCGTCGCGTGGGGGGTCTTCGGGTGTGGTGTAGTTGTGTTATGCGCTGTGACGGCCCTCAGAGGGCTTGAGGCTGTCACCAGGAAAGCGCCGTCGGGTCCGCAAGCGGCAGTGCGAGGGTGGCGGTCGTAATGACGTTCAAGATTCTTGCGAGATTGCTTGCCATTGGATTCGGTTTGCTGATCGCCGCTTGGCTCATCCTGGTGTTGTGGGTCGGCTATGAGCTAAACACCCTGCCCGGAGACGGCGACATGATCCTCGGGATTGAGCCCGTGCCCCTAGCGGTTGGGCGGCGCTTGGGCCCGAGCAGGTCGTTCCGAATCGGTCTTGGCGGGCACCTTCTCGGGCTGATTCTTCTCGCTGGGCCCGTCCTGCAGGGCCTCGTCAAAGTCGATATGTCGGCGCGTTGACCTGGAGGTTCGTGTCGCCACACGGGCGGAAATGAAGGACGGACGCGGCCCGCGCCGGGATGATGCTGGTGATGTGTCACAA
>JAISBQ010000243.1 GCA_031266115.1 Bifidobacteriaceae bacterium | reverse complement strand
AAGGGGGTGGACGTGGTGGTGCACGCTGCCCCAGACCTGTGGGTGGATGTCGACCGCGCGCGGTGCGGCCAAGCGCTCGCCAACCTGGTGGACAACGCGTTGCGGCACACGCCTCCGGGTGGCCGCGTCACGATGTCGGCCCGAGCGGACGGTGGGAAGCTCGGTGGGAAGCTCCGCAGCACTTCAGGCAGAGCGGACCGCGACGGGGGCGCGGCGCGGTCCGGAGGTGTTGTCGTGATCGAGGTCGCCGATTCAGGCGACGGTATCGCACCGGAGCACCTGCCCCATGTGTTCGAGCGGTTTTACCGGGTCGACACGGCGAGGGACCGGGCACACGGCGGGTTCGGCATCGGGCTTGCCATCGCCAAGGCCCTGACCGTCGCTCACGGCGGCACCTTGACCGCGGCGTCGGGCGGCGCCGGCCGCGGCGCCGTGTTCACCCTCACGCTGCCGGCTCAGTCTGTCCCGAACTGAGTGCCGACCCGGCCGTGCCCGCCCGGCCGTGCCCGCCCCGCTGTGACTTCCCGGCTGTGCGTGCCCCGCTCCTCTCGCGACAGCGAGCTTTCGCGCACATCACGCCCCGCCTGGCGCATCGTGATCGAGGTTTCGCGCACCACACGGAGCCGATCGGCCCCGCAGGAGACGCCAAGGTGCGCCAAACCTCGACCACGATGCGATCTCCTGCGGCATCGTGCGCCAAACCTCGACCACGATGCCGCGGCTCTGCGACGGGGACCTCAATCGAGCAGGTCGGAGTACAGCGGCGTGCTGAGGTAGCGCTCACCCCAGTCCGGGGCGATGACGACAATGGTCGCTCCCGCGTTCGCCGGGTCCTCGGCCAACTCCTTGGCCCCCCGCAATGCCGCGCCGGACGAGATCCCCAACATCAGGCCCTCCTCCTTGGCGACCCGCCGAGCCCAGTCCAGGGCGTCATCCTGGGCGACCTTGATGATCCCGTCCACCAAGGTGAGATCGAGGATCGAGGGGACAAACCCCGGGCTGATGCCCTGGATCTTGTGTGGTCCTTTGGGCTCTCCGGACAGCACGGCCGATTCTGCAGCCTCAACCGCGTACAGCCTCACGGTGGGCTTGCGTTCCTTGAGTACCTGCCCCACTCCGGTAATGGTGCCTCCGGTGCCGACACCGGAGACCACGATGTCGACGTCGCCGTCGGTGTCGGCCCAGATCTCCTCGGCGGTGGTCTTGCGGTGGATCGCGACGTTCGCAGGATTGTCGAACTGTGCCGCCAGGATGGCGCCCGGTGTGGCTGCGACAATCTCGGCGGCGCGAGCGTTGGCCCCGGGGACGCCATCGGCGGCGGGTGTGAGCACCAGCTCGGCGCCCAGAGCACGCAACACGGCGCGGCGTTCCGCGGAGAAGGACTCCGGCAACGTGATGATCACCCGATAACCGCGGGCAGCCCCGACCCAGGCAAGGGCGATCCCCGTGTTGCCTGAGGTACCTTCCACGATGGTGCCTCCCGGCTGGAGTGAGCCGTCGGCCTCGGCGGCGTCCACGATGGCTACGCCAATCCGGTCCTTGACCGAGTTCGCGGGGTTGTAGTACTCGAGCTTGGCGAGCACTGTGGCGCCGGCGTCGCCGTAGAGGCGGTTGATGCGGACTAGCGGGGTGCGGCCAACGAGGTCGGTGGCATTGGAGAAATACGTCATGGTGGATTCCTTGTCTTGGGTTGTGGTGGATGGTTTCCTAGAGCACCTTGGTGTTTCGATTTTGCACAGTTGAGCCGACTTTCTCGGGGTTCCCGCGAAGTACTGGACCGCAGCGAAGCGGAGGTGAGGACACTTCGTGGGGTGCCTCTTGGTCGCCGTTGAAGAGCGGCGACCGACCGCGCATAGTGGGGAAGAGCGAAGAGACCCGATGAGACGCGGCGGCCAACGTGGTGGGACGGCTCTGTTCAGCGCCGCCCCACGCGCCGAGCGACGGCTTCGGCGGCCCGCGAGCGGGCAGGCGATCACCGACGATGGCGTGGAGATCGGTGACATGAGCAGTCCCAGGGGCGTGGTGGTTGGGGATGAACCCTGACAACTCGGGCACGTCGGTTGCGCTCAGTCAAGACCGTCGCATCATGGGCGGACGGTGGGTCGCGATCGCGACCGGCGGCGAGGTGTCAGGCCGTCTCGCGGCAACAACAACACGCTCGTGTGAGCGGTGCACGCGACGCCCATCGGGGGGCGGGTGCGCACAACATGGCCAGGAGGCTACCACGCGCGCCGGGTGTGCCCGCCCCACCTGCCCACAACCTGCCCCCCGCCGCCAGCACATCGCGCGAGTTTCAGGTTTGGGGGCTAGAACCGGGCGATTCGCCCCGCAAACCTGAAACTGGGCGACGGATCTGGGGTCCACCATCGGCGAGTTTCAGGTTTGGGGGCTAGAACCGTCCCCGGGAGCCCCCAAAGGTGAAACTCGACGGTGGGGCGTTGGCAGCGGGCTGGTCCTACGGCACGGTGAGGGTGCGGGTGGCCTTGCGGGTGCCGGCCTTGACGGTGATGGTGACTTTCTTGCCCGATGCCGCATGCCAGGCGTCTGGCGCGACGGTCACCAGGCCGTGGGCGTCGACCGTGGCGATGGTTGGATCGGACGAACTCCATCGGGGAACGGCGGCCGTGGCCTTGGCGGGCCGGACGGTCGCCCGAAGCTGGAGTTGAGGGCGCAGGTTGGGGACAGACCACGCCTTGGTACCCCCCGTGATGGTCACCTTTGTCGGCGCCACGCGTTTGGCGGTCACCACGATCTTCACGGTGGTCTTCACACCGGACGCGGCGGTCAATGTCAGGCGGCTGGTGCCCTTCTTCACACCGGCGATGGTCAGCGTGGCGGCCTTGCCGGTGCTCATGGGGACCTTGAGTGTCCCGGCCTTGGTCGCCTTGGTCGCCTTGGCGAGGGTCTTGGTCGAGACGGCTCCGGTGGCGATGCGGGCCACGGCACCGCGTGAGGTGGTCCAGCGCACCGATGCGTTGGCCCTCGCACGGGGGCCTATCGGCTCCGCGGTGACCGGCAGCTTCACGCTTTGCCCCACGGCCAGGCGCACGGTTGTCTGTGCCGGCCGGATCGCCTTGACGGCAAACGCGTGGTTGGTGGGGGCGGCACGCTCAAGAAACACCTCGGTGCCGGGTCCGGCCAATAGCAGGGTGTCCGGGCTGGGCGCAGCCCACCGGGTCGCGTTGGCGAGGGTGTGGAAGGTGTTTTCCGATTCGTTTCGCTCGCCGGGGCAGCTCACCGCAGCGAACATGGCAAGGGTTCGCATCGTGAACACGCCTGATGCGGTGGCGACGTACCCCTCGCCCGCGGGCGTGTTGCAGCCTTGAGGCAGCGTGATCCGCGTCGGGTCGATGGTGAGCGTCCACCCGTAGGGACCGGGACCGGCGACGGCCGAGGGAGTCCCGCCGACGATGGCGGCCACGCGCCACACCCCTTGCATTGCCGGGGGAGCCGAGGGATCGTCCGGCGGGCCGGCATCGGGCACGGGGGTCGAGAGGTGGTGCATCGTGAGGTAGCCGTATGGCTCAGCGAGGAGCCGATAGGTGCCAGGGGTGGGCATCGCCTGCCATGCCCAGGCTCTGGCCAGGCGGTCCATGGCGGTCGCCGCCGCGTTCGCCGTCTCCCCGGGGCACCCTTTGGTGCTGAGATCCTGCGGTGTGAAACTCCACGGCCCGTAGGAACGAGCGGTGTAGGAGGCGGCGCCGTAGCTCAGGCATCCGCCGGCCCAGCGGGCAGTCCCATCGACCAGGGCGATGGACAGCACCGACGATGGCGCTTCCACCTCCCCGGCGAACGCCGCCCACTCGCCGATGCTGTAGACGCCGTTCGGGATCGATTGCGGCCGAGGCCTGGCCGGGGTCCCTGCTGGGTCGGGGCGAACCAGTGTGATCTGGACGCTGGGTCCCGTGAACGCCAGCGTGTCAGCGCCAGGCTGGGACCACCGGGTGGCCGCCACCAGGGCGTGATAGAGATGTTCGGACTCGTTAGGTTCGCTCGACAGGCATCCCATCGCGGTGAACATTCCTGGGGTGTCCATGAGGAAGGCGCCGGACTGCGTGGCGAGGTAGGGTTCGCCGGTTCCGGTGTTGCAGCCTTTCGGGAGGGTGACGCGGGTCGGGTCGATGGTTGCTGTCCACTCGAATGGCCCATACTCCTGAGCGCCGGACGTTGCGGTGACCACGAGACTTTCGACGCGCCACGCGCCCTGGAGCGCTGTCACCGTGACCGGATCGTCCGGGGGCTCGGTGAGAGGCGAGGGGAACTCGTACCCCGCCTGGGCGGCGGAGACGAGGCTCACTTGTGTGCCCGGTCCGGTGACGCTGTAGTGCGGGACGAACCACGTCGGGGTAGATGCGACGAAGCTCCATGCGGTCCCCCGGTTGAGCGCGTCGACCACCGCGGATGCCAGATCTCCGGCCGCTCCCGGACAACCCCTGGTCGACAGGTCGCCCACGGTGAAGCTCCACGCGCCGTCGGACCGCGCCTCGTAGGTGGCCGAGCCGTATGGGATGCAGGCGCTGACAATCCTCGCTGTGCCCTGTGTCAGATCGAGCGCGATGGTCCGCCCGGACGATCCGACTCCTGTCGCGACGTACACCCCATCCGGGATCGCCTGAGGATCGGCCGCGACCGGGCCGCCCGCGGCCAGCCCACCTCCCAGGGCGAGGGTCGCGGACAAGGTGAGGAGCGTCATCGTGCGCACGACGCGGGGGCGAGTACGGGGGAGCGGGGAAGGGGACATGACGATCTCCCTGGGGGGTGTGATGGTGTGCCCGTTCCGGACAGTGTGGCATACGGGGGGGGGGCTGTACAGCGCGCCGAATTGAGCCTTTGAGTCCCCGGGAGGCCGGATCTGCGACTCGAAAACTCAACTCGGCGACATGACGCCGGGGCGCGACGATTGAGGGCGTGCCGGTAGAGTAGGGCACCCCTTGACGAGCACGCACAACTGAGGAGCCCGCCTGCCATGGCGTACCCACTGCACCGCGATGTTTCCGGGGTGACCAACTCGCCCGACCTTCCTGCGCTGGAGCGCGAGACACTCGCCTACTGGCGGGCAGACCGAACGTTCGAGGCTTCCGTGACCGCTCGCCCGGCCGGTGACCGGGGTAGCAACGAGTTCGTGTTCTACGACGGTCCGCCGTTCGCGAACGGCCTGCCGCATTACGGCCACCTGCTGACGGGCTACGTCAAGGACGTGGTGCCGCGGTACGAGACGATGCGAGGGCGGCGCACGGAACGGCGATTCGGATGGGATTGTCATGGGTTGCCGGCCGAACTTGAGGCTGAACGCGAACTCGGCATCAAGGACAAGTCCGAAATTGACGCCATGGGCGTTGAGCCCTTTAACGCCGCGTGCCGCACCTCGGTGCTGCGATACACCGACGCGTGGGAAGAGTACGTCACCAGGCAGGCCCGCTGGGTGGATTTCGACCACGATTACAAGACGCTGGACGTCGATTACATGGAATCGGTGATCTGGGCATTCGCGACGCTGTGGGACAAAGGCTTGGTCTATGAGGGGTATCGCGTCTTGTGGTATTGCTTCCGGTGCGGCACGCCGCTGTCGGCGTCCGAGACCAAGATGGACGATGTCTACCGCCCCCGGCAGGACCCGGCGGTGACCGTCGCCTTCCGATTGGCCACTGGGGACGAGGCTCTCGCGTGGACCACAACGCCGTGGACGCTTCCATCGAACCTAGCGTTGGCCGTCCATCCCGATGTGGACTATGTCGTCGTGGAGGTGCCTCACTCCACGCTGCGGTCTCTACGGGAGGGCGCGCACGGGGAGTCGCAGGAGGACGCGCGGGAGGCGTCGCCCTCCCGCGTCGTGATCGCCGAGGCGCGTCTCGGCGCCTACGCGCGGGAGCTGGGGGACGAACCGCGTGTGGTTCAGCGCATGAAGGGCGCCGATCTGGTCGGGCTCACCTACACTCCCGTGCTCCCGTTCTTTGCCGATCGGGCGGATGCCTTCCGCGTTCTGGCCGCAGACTATGTGACCACCGAGGACGGCACCGGGATTGTCCACATTGCGCCCGCCTTCGGCGAAGACGATAAGGCGGTGGCCGATGCGGCCGGGATCGCCTTGGTCAATCCGGTAGGTCCGGACGGGCGGTTCACCGACGAGGTGCCGGTGGTGACCGGAATGACGGTGTTCGAGGCGAACAAGCCCGTGATCGCCGAGTTGACAAGAACCCGGAGGCTGCTGCGCCACGAGACTTACGACCACCCCTATCCGCACTGTTGGCGGTGCGACACCCCGCTCATCCAGCGGGCCGTCTCCTCGTGGTTTGTCCGGGTAACCGCGCTACGGGACCGAATGGTGGAACTCGGCGAGCAGATCACGTGGAATCCGGAGCACGTCAAGGAGGGACAGTTCGGAAAGTGGCTCGCCGGAGCGCGAGATTGGTCGATTTCCCGCAACCGCTACTGGGGTTCGCCCGTTCCGGTGTGGAAATCAGACGATCCCGCCTACCCGCGCACCGACGTGTATGGGTCGCTCGATCAGATCGAACGCGACTTCGGGGTGCGCCCGACGGACTTGCATCGCCCATTCCTGGACCGGCTGACCAGGTCGAATCCCGACGATCCCACGGGAGCCTCGACCATGCGCCGAGTCCCCGAGGTGTTGGATTGTTGGTTCGATTCCGGATCGATGCCGTTCGCTCAAGTGCATTTCCCGTTCGAGAACCGTGAGTGGTTCGACCAGCACTATCCTGGGGATTTCATCGTCGAGTACATCGGCCAGACGCGTGGTTGGTTCTATACCCTCCACGTGTTGGCGACGGCGCTCTTCGATCGCCCGGCGTTCTCCTGTTGCATGGCCCACGGGATCGTGCTTGGCTCCGACGGCACCAAGATGTCCAAGTCTCGCCGGAACTATCCGGACGTGCGCGAGGTGTTCGAACGCGATGGTTCCGATGCCATGCGCTGGTTCCTCATGTCGTCGCCGATCCTTCGTGGCGGCAACCTTGTTGTCACCGAAGAGGGCATCCGCGACGCGGTGCGACACGTCATGCTGCCCCTATGGAACACCTGGTCCTTCTTCGCGCTCTACGCGAATGCCTCTGGCCGTGGCGCCGGCATCACGGCACGGCGGATCGAGGCGGCGGACGCAGGAGACCTCGGCGAGCTGGACCGCTACATCCTCGCTCGCACCCGCGGTCTGGTCACGCGGATGACCGAGACAATGGATCGGTTCGACATTCCGGAGGCATGCGAGGCGGTTCGCGAATACCTCGACGTCTTGACCAATTGGTACGTTCGCCGCTCCCGTGACAGGTTCTGGGCCGAGGATCCGGCGGCCTTCAACACCCTGTACACGGCGCTGGAGGTGGTGGCACGCCTCGTCGCGCCGCTCGCTCCCCTCGTGGCGGAGGAGATCTGGCGCGGGCTCACCGGTGGGCGTTCGGTGCACCTGATGGACTGGCCGGATGTGTCCGACGCAGGTCCGGACGCAGCCCGGCTGCCCGCGGCCCCGCACCTGGTGGCGGCGATGGACCGCACCCGCGAAGCATGCTCCGTGGCGCTGTCGCTGCGCAAGGCGCGGGGGCTACGGGTGCGCCAACCACTGCGGGCGCTGACGTTGGTCACAGCTGACGCCGCCGCCCTTGCCCCGTTTACCTCGCTGATCGCCGACGAGGTGAACGTTCGTGAGGTGGAGGTGGCTCCCTTGACCGACGATGCCGTCGCTCACCTCGGCGTCGTCACTCGCCTGGACATTAACGCTCGTGCGGCCGGGCCACGCCTCGGGCGCAGCGTCCAAGGCGTCATCCGGGCCGCGAAGGCTGGCGCTTGGGGAGACCGGGGCGGGAACGTCATCGTCCACACGGACGACGGTGACGTGCCGCTGGAGCCAGGCGAGTACACGACGACCACGGCGATGTCCGGCGAGGGCGCGCAGGATCGTGCCGCCGGGATGCTCGCCGGCGGCGGGTTCGCGGTGCTCGACACGTGGCTGGACGAGGACCTGATCGCCGAGGGGTACGCGCGCGACATGATTCGGCTGGTCCAGGACACGCGCAAGGCGGCCGGACTTGAGGTGACGGACCGAATCGCGCTGGTTCTGGCTGTGCCGCAGTCCAGGCGTCCCGCGGTCGAGACACATGCAGCCCTCATCGCCGCTGAGACGCTCGCCCTGTCGGTGACGATCGAGGACGCGGCCTCCGACGAGGCAACCGCCGCGGTGGAGCGAACCTCCCACTAGCGACCCGCCGCGGCAGCAGGGGCCCGGAAGCCGACAAGCCCTGCCCCGAGTGCCGGCAACGCCCGTTTCACCGCGCAAAGCGGCGATTCGACGATCAGGAGGGAGGCATTCCGCGGGGTCAGCTGCCGATGCGGATGGAACTGCCTGAGCCGGAGTCCGCCTGCGATTCGTAGAAGGCCTGCTGCTTTTCGTAAAGGATCTCCACGAGCTCGGACAGGTGGTTGAACTGGGCGTCGGAGTCGCTGTCGGCATCATCGGAGGATGGCTGCTCAAATCCGATGGACGGCTGGACGGTCCAGTCCTGGGTGGTTGCCTCACCGCTCATCATCTCCCGCGCCTGGTCCTCGTCGAAGTTGGGGCAGACCTCGAGTAGGGCCCGGAGTTGATCGGCGGTCGTCGACAACGGCAACGTGGCCTGAGGCCATTGGTCGGGTTCTGTGCTCGACACCTGAACGTCGGCCAGGTCCGGGTACCCGTTCTCTCGCGCGCAAGCGATCCACTCGTTGGTGGCGTCCACTGAGGCCTGGCGCTGCTTCGCCTCCTCGGCCGGGTCGCGAGGATACTCCGGCTGGACATAGCCGGACGATTCGTGGCATTGCTGGTACTGCGCGGTGTGGTCCACCCCGTCGACCACCAGTCCGTATGTGTCCTCCCCTTGGGCGAAGAAGGCGTCGGCGTCTTCTTGGGATGCCGCGCCGCCTTCGCCGCCCGACACTCCGGAAAACTGGCCGGGAATCCGTTCCATCACGGTGTGGTCCGTTTCCCAACCGACGGCCGCATCCCCGTTGTCTGAGTCATCGACGGGATTGAGAACCGCAGGCAGCCCCGCGTCAGTGAGACAGGCGTAGAAGGCCTCGGCGCCTTGACGCTGGGCGGAGGCGGTGGCGTCGCCCGATCCGCTGGCTTCGCCGGACGGACCAGCGGATTCAAGACTCGCCACATCGCCCTGACCTCCATCGTTGCATCCACCGACGATGACGGCCCCCACCGCTGCCGCCGCAGCCAACCATGTCCGCGCCCTGGTTGTTGCCATATCTGTGCCCGTCCCTTCGTGGATCCGCTGGCGTGCTCCGTGGAGCGAGGCTACTCCCGGCGCTTGGAGCGGGCATGATGGGCGGGTGAGTGCCTCAGATGATCGCGCCGCAAAGCCCACCCCTGTCGCGTCGCGCAGACACCGGGCCGCCGAGGCTCGCCGGGCCGCCGAGGCCCAGGTCCGCCAGATCGTTCGACGCCTGGAGGCTCGGCCCCCTGAACACGATTTCACGCCGACCTTGGATCGGATGAAGCGTGCCACCGCGTATCTCGGCGATCCGCAGAAGGCCTACCGGGTGATCCATGTCGCCGGGACCAACGCCAAGACCTCGACGGCACGGATGATCGCCGCGCTGATCAGCGCTCACGGCCTTCGCGTTGGGCTCATGACGTCTCCGCCGCTGACCGATGGCCTGGAGCGGATCGTCATCGACGGCGAGCCCATCGCCCCGGAGGCCTTCATCGAGGTGTGGGGGCAGGTTGGCCCCGTGGTCGATCTGGTGGACGCGCAATCTGCGGACGATGGCGGGCCCCCCATCTCCGTGTTCGAGGCCTATGCACTGGCCGGCTTTGTGGCGTTCGCAGACGCACCTGTCGATGTGGCCGTGATCGAGGTCGGGATGGGTGGGACGTGGGATGCGACGAACGTGGTCACCTCCGACGTTCAAGTGATCACACCGATCGCCATGGATCATGAGGAGTGGTTGGGCGCGGACCTGGCGGGGATCGCGGGGGAGAAGGCGGGAATCCTGGGGAAGCAGGCCGTGATTGGGCCCCAGAGCGATGCGGTGGCGGAGGTCCTCGCTGCAGCCGTCGCCGAGACACGGGGTGGCGCGTGGTGGGCTGGGGTGGATTTCGGGGTTGTCGCCCGCGAACTCGGGGTGGGGGGGCAGATGGTCGCGTTCCAGGGGATTGGCGGGATGTACCCCGACGTGTGGCTGGCGCTGTTGGGCTCCCATCAGGCCGACAACGCCGCACTCGCGCTGGGTGCGGTCGAGCTCCTGTTTGGCGATCCGGCGGCGCCTACGCCCCTGGAGATCGAGACGGTTCGCGACGCCTTCGGGACAGTGACGTCGCCCGGTCGGTTGGAGGTGGTGCGCACCTCGCCGCTGGTGGTGATCGATGCTGCACACAACCCCGCCGGCGCCGAGGCTCTGGCCGTCGCCGTGACCGAGGTTTTCCCGGGTCCGATGGTGGGACTTGTGGGCGTGTTGGGGGACAAGGACGCCGCGGGCATCCTCGGCGCTTTGGAACCGGTGATGGAGACCGTGGTGGTCACCCAGTCGCTGGCACCTCGCGCTCTCGACGCCTACGCCCTGGGCGCCGTCGCGGCCGACGTCTTCGGGCCCGGGAGAGTTGAGGTGGTACCCCGCCTGGACGACGCCCTGGCTCGTGCCGTCGACCTCGCCGACGCGATCAGCGAGGGCGCGTCGGGACCTCTCGCCGCTGGCGTCTTGGCCTGCGGATCGGTCACCGTGGCCGGCCAAGTGCGCCTCCTGCTTCGCCCATCCCGCCGATGACGTTCCCGCCCACGCCAGGTGCGCCGCCCACCCGAGGCGCATCGCCCGGCCCAGCGGCGCCGCCCACGTCAGATGAGTCGATGGTCGCGCGTGACCACACCTGCCCTCCCGGTCCCGACGACCCCACTGACCCCGACGAGCCCTTCTTTCGCGAGTGGCGTGCCGCACGCGCCGCCTCCGCGTCGCTGTCTCGGGTCCGTGGCCACCTGCGGGGTAGCCGCCAGCGAGCCGCGCTGGTAGCACGAATACTCGAAGTGGATTGTCCGGTGATGGCGACCCGGCTCGCCGGTGTAGTCGGGTCCAAGGGCAAGGGCACGGCAGTCCTGTACGCGGCGGCCACCCTCGCCGCGGCGGGTCTGCGCGTGGGCACCATTACGGGTCCTGGTTTGAGATCCAGCCGCGATCGCATCCGGATCGATGGCACGGCATTGGCCCCCGAGGACTACCGGGCCCTGTCCCGGCTTGCCGCTTCGGCCATCGAGGCCCTCCCACCGCAGAGTCGGCGACCCGCCGACTACGTCTCGCCGTCGGGGCTGTATGTCCTGGCCGGGGTGCGGTTTCTGACCGACCGGTGCGACGTCATCGTCGCCGAGGCAGGCATTGGCGGCGCCAGCGACGAACTGTCCCTGCTGCCCCTTGGCCACCTCGCCGTGACCTCGGTGTTCGCTGAGCATGGTGCCCTGCTCGGATCGACAGTCCCCGAGATTGCGGCCGAGAAGCTGGGCGCCGCCGGTCCGTGCACCCGTCGCATCCTGTACCTCGCGAACCACGATGCCGGTTCCCGCAGCGCGCTTCGGGTCGCGGCGGATCGGCGGGCCGCCGACCTGGGCATCCCCGCCGTCCCCGTTCGCTCGTCCGCACAAGCCTCGTCCCTCGGCATCCCGATGCCGTACGGGTTCGGCGCTGGCAACGCGGCCCTGGGGATCGCCCTGGGTCAGACGATGGCCGAGGGCCTGGGGATTCCGCCACCATCCTCCTGCGCGCTGGGCGGCGTGCTGGCCACGGTGCGTCACCCGGGCCGGTGCACGGCACACAGAATGGGTGAGGCAGGGGGCGTGGTTGTCGACGCGGCCGTGAGCGGGGAAGGTTTGAGCTCGGCGTTGGCATATGCGCGCGAGGCTTTTGGGGGTGAGCCGGACCGTATCCTCGTGTGTCTCCCGCAAGACAAGGACCTGGCGGGATTCTCAAGGCAGCTGGCGCCTGTGCGTGAGCGGGTGGTGTGGATGACCCTGCCAGCCAGCCACCTGGTGTGTGGACCGCGACCGGCGTGGGCAGGGAGCGAGGCCGCTCTTGATGGCCTAAGAGGGCTCCTGACCAGCGGAAACGTTCTCGTGGTCGGGACCGCACTGTTCGTCGGAGATGTGCTGGGCGCGCTCGGTGTCTCCACCGAGACGCTGTTCACGCCACCCAGCCGTGTATCACCGAGCATCCGGCGATGAGACGTGTGCCGCCCGCCCGTCGCGCGGGGTTATGGTTAGGTAATGCGTGTCGATCGCTCGGCGCACCGGACACCGAGCTCAGGTGGAGCCGACGTATCGCAATTGCCCGCACCCGCTGAGGCATCTACCGTGTCGGCCCGGGCGACCATGGACGAGTTGAGCCAGGCCAACGCCCGCGCCCGGATCATCAGCTCGGTCAAAGACACCACCGATCTTGATGCCGCGCTTGAGACCTCCGCACGGGTGGTCTTCCTCCTGTACGGCTCGCTATTGGACCTTGGCGCCACCATTGAGCGCGTCAAGGCGGCCGGACGTATCTGCTTCGTGGACGTGGACCTGTTGGAGGGTTTTGCCGGTCGTCCCGTGGTGATCGAATACCTTGCCGGCCACACGGCGGCCGATGGCGTTCTGTCGGCCAAGACGGCGATGGTCAAGGCCGCTCGCGACCACGGGCTGATCGGTGGACACCGGTTCTTCCTCGTCGATTCTCGCGCCTACCGCCGAGTGGAACCCCAGACGGCGCTGTCTGGCGCCGACTTCATCGAGGTGTTGCCGGGGTGCATTCCACGGGTCATCAAGTGGTTGCGTGAGGAGGTCAGGCTCCCGATCGTGGCGGGCGGTCTGATCGTGGACCGCGAAGACGTCCGCGCGGCGGTCGCGGCTGGAGCGTTCGGCGTCGCAACCACCAATCGCGGCCTGTGGGAACCGTAGGGACTGGCTGACAAGCGGGCATCGGTCGGGCGATCGGGCGGTTTGACCCGGCATCGACGCGCCCCTAAGCTAGGGGGCCGGTGCGCTGGGCGCGCCGGTTCCGTGGCGCCTTCGGCCCGGTCTGTCACCTCCTTGAGCGGTGCGCCGTTTTGCGCCGCCAAGGTTTGGCGAGGCTCCAGGGAATCCGCAAGACTCCGAGAGAAATGAGCAGCACCGTGGTGTACGCGATCGTCAAGACTGGTGGTCACCAGGAGAGGGTCTCGGTTGGCGACGTTGTCATCACCAACCGGTTGGCCGGACAGGCCGGAGACACGGTCCAGTTGCCTGCCGTCATGGTGGTGGATGGGGACAAGATCACCACGGACGCGAGCGCGCTGGCCAAGGTCACGGTGACGGCCGAGATCCTCCGCGACGAGCGCGGCCCCAAGATTCGCATCTTCAAGTACAAGAACAAGACCGGCTACCGCAAGCGCCAGGGCCATCGCCAGGAGCTGACGCGAGTCAAGGTCACGGGCATCAAGTAGCGGGAAGGCAGGTCTGGTGACATGGCACATAAGAAGGGTGCGAGTTCCTCGCGCAATGGGCGCGATTCCAACGCGCAGCGCCTTGGCGTCAAGCGCTACGGCGGCCAACAGGTGGGCGCGGGCGAGATCCTTGTCCGTCAGCGGGGCACACACTTCCATCCCGGTCATGGGGTGGGTCGCGGCAGGGATGACACCCTGTTCGCCAAGGTTGCTGGCGCCGTGAAATTCACCTCGCGCGGGCGTCGGCGCGTGATCGATATCGAAACCGCTGCCTGACACTCGGGCACCGGCCGAGGCGCGTCCCTGACGCATGAGTGTCGATTGGGGGCTGTGCTATGGCCGAGTTTGTGGACCGGGTGATGCTTCACCTCGCTGGGGGTAAGGGTGGCAACGGCTGTGTCTCCGTGCGCCGCGAGAAGTACAAGCCGCTCGCTGGTCCGGATGGCGGCAACGGCGGTCGCGGTGGCTCTGTGATCCTTGTCGTCGATCCCCAGGTGACCACGCTGTTGGGATTCCACCACACCCCGCACCAGCGGGCCGCGAGCGGTACCCCCGGCGCCGGATCCACCCGCCACGGCGCGAACGGGGAGGATCTCGTTCTTCACGTGCCGGACGGCACAGTTGTCAAGGGGACGGACGGCATCGTCCGCGCTGACATGCTGGGCGCCGGGACCCGCTACGTGGCGGCCCCAGGTGGGCATGGGGGACTGGGGAACGCGGCGCTCGCCTCGCCCCGGCGCAGAGCACCGGGGTTCGCGCTCTTGGGCGAGTCGGGCGAGGAACTCGACGTGATGCTGGAGCTCAAGTCGATCGCCGACGTGGCGCTGGTCGGTTTTCCGAGCGCAGGCAAGTCGTCCCTCATCGCTGCGATGTCGGCCGCGCGACCCAAGATCGCCGACTATCCGTTCACCACCCTCATCCCCAATCTCGGAGTGGTCCAAGCGGGAGCAGCCCGGTTCACGATGGCGGACGTGCCCGGGCTCATCCCCGGCGCATCTGAAGGGCGCGGCCTGGGCCTCGACTTCCTGCGGCATATCGAGCGCAGCGGCGTGATTGTGCACGTGATCGACTGTGCGACCCTTGACAGTGGTCGCGATCCACTCAGCGATCTCGACGCGATCGAGGCGGAACTCGCCGCCTACGCGGCGCTCGGTGCCGCCGGTGGTCTGGTGCCGCTGATGGACCGGCCGCGCGTGGTCGCCCTCGCGAAGGTGGACGTTCCCGAGGCCCGCGAACTGGCAGAGTTGGTGCGCCCAGAGCTGGAGGCGCGCGGCCTGCCGGTTTTCGAGGTATCAGCGGTGAGCCATGTCGGCCTGCGGTCATTCGCCTTTGCGCTCGCCGATGCCGTCGCTCACCTGCGCGCAGCCGCCTCACCTGACGTGGCGCCACGCCCGGTGATCCGCCCCACGCCCGTGGACGCGGCCCCCTTCACGGTGGAACGTCGCACGCGGGCCGGTCGAGAGTACTACGCGGTCCGCGGCATCAAGCCCGAGCGCTGGGTCCACCAGACGGACTTCGCCAACGACGAGGCAGTCGGATACCTGGCGGACCGGCTGGCAAAGCTCGGTGTCGAAGATGCGCTGGTGGGTGCGGGGGCGCGGGCTGGCGCCGAGGTGGTGATCGGACCCGATGAGGGCGGGGTCGTGTTCGACTGGGAGCCCACCCTGCTCACCGGCCCGGAATTGCTGAGCGGCCCACGCGGGAGCGACCCGCGCCTCGACGAACGCCGTCGCCCCAGCCATGGCCAGCGCCGGCGTCGATACCTCGAGCGCATGGATGCCAAGGCCGAGGCCCGTGCCGAGTTGTGGACGGAACGCAAGGCTGGCCTGTGGACGGATCCGGCCGATCCGGCCGAGGCGGAGGGCTGGGACGAAGCGGAGGGCGCCCGGTGAAGGAGCCGTCGCCTCGGAGCAGCGCCGCTGACGATGCCCCGATTCTGCGCGATCTGCGGGCCTCGATCCTGGCTGCGCCACTGGCGGTGGTCAAGGTGGGCTCGTCGTCACTCACCGACAAAGACGGCTTCCTCGCTCCCGAACGGCTGCAGGTGCTTGTGGAGGCGCTGGCCGCGAGGCACGCGACCGGTCGCGGTGTGGTGCTGGTTTCGTCGGGAGCACAAGCCGCAGGCATGGCCCCACTCGGTCTCACCAGCCGTCCGCGGAACCTCGCGCAGGCCCAGGCGGCTGCCTCGGTTGGCCAAGGATTGCTCATGGCGCGATACACCGAGGCCTTCGCCGACCACGGCATCGTCACCGCGCAGGTGCTGCTGACCAACACCGATGTCATTCGCGCCACCCACTACCGCAATGCGCAACGGGCGTTGACCACGTTGCTGGGGCGCGACATCGTCCCCATAGTCAACGAGAACGATGCGGTGGCGACGGACGAGATCCGCTTCGGTGACAACGATAGGCTCGCCGCATTGGTCGCCCACCTGGTGCGGGCCGATGCGTTGATGCTGCTCACGGACGTGGACGGACTCTATGACGGCCCGCCATGCAGGCCAGGCGCCCGGCGGATTCCCCTCGTCACCGGTCCGGGCGACCTGGACAGGCTCGCCGTGTCGGGGCGCGGATCAGCGGTAGGCACGGGCGGCATGGTGGCCAAGGTCCAGGCGGCGATGCTGGCGGCATCGTCGGGGATTCCCGTGTTGTTGACGTCGGCGGCACGAGCGCGCGATGCGCTCGACCCCCACGGGGGTGGCCTCGGCGATGGCGACGCCCCCAACCCAGGATTGGCCAGTGGCGACCACATGGCGGGGCGGGGCCACGTGCCGGGAGGCGATGAGATACACGGAACCGTGTTCGCTGTTACCGGCAAGCGCATCTCTGCCAAGCGATTGTGGCTCGGGTACGCAGCCCAGACGCGCGGGCGCCTGCGTGTCGACGCTGGTGCGGCGCGCGCGGTGACCACGGGCAAGAAGTCCCTCCTCGCTGTCGGCGTCGTGGCCGTGGACGGGGACTTCGGCCCCGGTGAACCGGTCGAAATCACCGATCCGAATGGACGGGTGATCGCTCGCGGACTCGCGGGATATGGTGCCGAGGACATGGCGGCGGTGGCGGGGTTGACGCTCGCCGAGATCGCCGAGATGCTCGGCGCCGACCGTGCCCTTGAGGCCGTCCACCGCGACGAGCTTGCCCCGCACGCCCGCTCGCGCCGCCCCACGGCCTGACCCCGACCGCCAGGCGCCGCCCAGGATGAGCCCGGCCGGTCGGCAGCGACTTAGACCCGGTTAGGCTTGCGGGTCATGACTGAGCCCGCTGTGCCACAGGATGTCACCTCCGCCGTTGAGGCGGTAGCTGCGCGGGCGAGGGTCGCCGCCCGTGTCCTTGCGCTCGCCGGACCCGACGCCAAGAATGCGGCCCTTCACGCGATGGCGACGGGGCTGATCGAGGCGCGGGACGCCATCGTGCGCAGGAACGATGACGACCTGCGGGCGGGCGAACACGCGGGTCTGACACCTGGACTACTGGACCGGTTGAGGCTCGATGGTGCGCGCATTGAGGCGATTGCGGCGGCGCTGCGCGACGTGGCCGCTCTGCCCGATCCGATCGGCGAGGTGGTGCGCGGTTCCGTCCTGCCCAACGGGCTTCGACTGCGCCAGGTCCGTGTTCCCATGGGTGTGGTGGGCATGATCTACGAGGCCAGACCCAATGTCACAGTCGATGCCGCCGGCTTGGCGGTCAAGTCCGGCAACGCGGTGATCCTGCGCGGGGGGACGGCGGCCGAGCGGACCAACGCCGCCATCGTGGCCGTCCTCGCCGATGCGCTCGCGACGCAAGGGTTGCCGCGCGACGCCGTGCAATCGGTCGACGCCTGGGGTCGTGACGGCGCGCGGGCGCTGATGACAGCGCGAGGCTTGGTGGATCTCCTCGTGCCACGCGGCGGGGCGGGGCTGATTCAGACCGTGATCCGTAAGGCCACCGTGCCCGTCATCGAGACCGGAGTCGGCAACTGCCACGTCTACGTGGACTGCGCGGCCGATCTCGACCAGGCCCTCGGGATCGTCGTCAACTCCAAGACGCACCGCCCGAGCGTGTGCAACGCCGCGGAAACCCTGCTGGTTCACGCCGATGTCGCCGCCGCGTTCCTCCCTGCCATCGCCACGGCCCTGGGGGATGCGGGCGTCCGCATCCACGCCGATGAGCGCGCCCTCGCCCACATCCCCACCGGGGTGGGCGAGGTGATCCCGGCGACAGGCGAAGACTGGGGGACGGAGTATCTGGCCCTGGACATGGCGGTGGGCGTGGTGGACGGGGTGGCCGGCGCCATCGAGCACATTCTCACCTACTCCTCTGGCCACACCGAGGCAATATGCACTCGCGACCTTGCCACGGCGCAACGGTTCGTCGATGCCGTCGACTCGGCCGTCGCGATCGTCAACGCCTCGACGCGCTTTACGGATGGCGGGCAGTTCGGGCTCGGCGCGGAGATCGGTATCTCTACGCAAAAACTGCACGCCAGAGGGCCGATGGGTGTGGCCGATCTGACAACCACCAAGTGGGTGGTGTGGGGCGATGGCCAGGTTCGGGTCTGACGTGGGAGACTAGAGGCCCGCTGACAAGCGGGTCTCGTTTCGCCTCACCCCCGGCAGAACGAAGCGATGACCAGGTAAAGCGTGGCACCCGCGTGCTGGGACGGCGCTTTTTGGCGCCGTGCTAGGGTGCCGCTGATCAAGCGGAGGACAGGCGAAGGGAACTGGGTGGCGAGCGGTCAAGGAGCACGCCGCACACGGCTGGGTGTCATGGGCGGGACATTCGATCCCATCCACCACGGGCACCTCGTCGCAGCGAGCGAAGTGGCGGACGAGTTCGGCCTCGACGAGGTCGTCTTCGTCCCGACAGGCCACCCCATCACCAAGGCGGGTCGTGACATCACCCCTGCCGAGCACCGCTACCTGATGACCGTCATCGCGACATCGTCGAATCCCCGATTCACGGTGTCGCGCGTGGATATCGACCGCGCAGGGCCTACCTTTACTACTGACACCTTGGCCGACCTTGGCGGCGAGCGGCCCGCTGTCGACCTGTACTTCATCACTGGGGCCGATGCGTTGTCGGAGATCATGTCGTGGAAGGATGCGGACCAGTTGTGGCGCCAAGCGCATTTCGTGGGTGTGACCAGGCCTGGCCATGCTTTGAGCGCCAAGGGTCTGCCCACCGATCGCGTGAGCTTGCTCGAAGTGCCGGCTCTGGCGATTTCCTCCACCGATTGTCGCGTCCGCGTCCGCGAGGGCCGCTCCGTCTGGTATTTGGTCCCAGATGGCGTGGTCCGCTACATCGCCAAGCACGGTCTATATCGAGGTCGCGGGCATGAGTGAGACTGGCGAACCCCTCTCGCGCCGTGCCATGCGCCGCACCGGTTCAGCTCAGGGGCTCCCCGACGGCCTGCCTGCCGACACCGTTGACGGAGTGGGCGCCGGCGTCGCGCGTGGCGCGCGGCTGGATGCGGGCGCCGCCTTCCCGGACGCCAGGCCTCAGCGTCCCGCCTTGGTGACGATGCCGGGGATGGTCCCGTCCGGCGCGACCGACCTGCCGGAGGTGCCGGGGCGCGGGGGAGTGAATCCCTCGGCGCGCTATCCGGCGACCGGTGAGTGGCACACCGCCGGCGGCCGGCCCGCGCCCGCGGTTCCACCCGCGGTGGCCCGGTTGTATCCGGGCTCACGTCCCATCCCCGTGGTCCATCCCTCCCCCCACACCCCGTCCATGGACGATGGCGGCAGGTCGCTCGATGTCGGATCCCCCGCCTATCCGGGCTCGCGGGCCCTGCCCATGCCCATCCAGGCACCGCCGCCGATCGCGGCTCCCCGACCCCCCACCGGGGATGGGCGGCGAGTGGCGGGCCCGCGGGTGAACGGGCCGCGGTCCGGTGTGCACAGTGTGGTGAATCCGGAGGGGTCGAACCCCTCCGGCGGATCCCCCGTGACGTCTGGCGCGACGGTGCTTGATCCCGGTTCGTTCCCCGTCTCGCGCCCCATTCCTGCGCCGGTGTTGCCGCCCATCCAGGCTGCCGCTCCGCCCGCGCCCCGGCCGTCCGGTGCGTCGGGGTGGTCGCGTCGAACAGGTCCGGGACCCGGTTCGGCCGATGGTGGTGCTGTGTCCACGAGGAGCGCTCTTCGCGCCGGTCAGGCTCCCTCATTTCCTGCCGATGGCGTCCCGGCGGGCGATCTGGGTGTGAGCGGGACACGGGGACTTCCCGGGAGTCGTGCCGAATTGCGCAGGTCAACCTACGCTGCCGGCCTACCCGCGGTGCCGGATACCCCCGGGGCACGTGATGCGAGCCCCCGGACCGGTACCCGAGCGGCGGTGCGCGGCCACAGTGACCCGTCTGTACTGCCGGGCGGCGATTTCCCCCGGCGCCGCACGGCATCGGTCGAGGTGCCACCCTCGGCAGGTCGCGTCGAGGTGGACCCACAGGGCCGGGCCACGGGCATCCAACCGGCGGTCCGTGGGACGGTCGCACCAACGTCCGCGAGTCCGGGCGTGGGCCGATCAGCTCCGCTGGCGACCCCGCGCGGTGCACCGGCTGACACCGCCGGCACAGATATCGCGCCGAGGGCTCGTCGTGTGGTCCAACCCGGCAGTTCGGCGATTCCGATTCCCGCGGGTCCAGGCGTCGGCATCGAGGCCCAGCCCGGTGCGTCGCGGCCCCCGACCGCCAGGTTCACCCCGGAAATGCCGGCGTTCGGCGCCCCCCCGGGTACCGGTGCGCCGAGGCCACGTCGGCCCGTCCTGTCACACCCGGTCTCGCCGGCAACCGGATCGGCAATGCCCCGTTACTATCCGCCCGTCCCGCAGGGTGCTGCTCCACCCCAGCCGGCGCCTCAGCCGGCGCTGCAGCCGAGTACTCCGCGCCTCGCGCCGTTCACCGCACCCTCGCCCGCCGGCTCAGTCGGGGTGGGAACCCCCATGCCGGGCCTGGACAGCGGAAGGCTGGCGGATGCGGGATCGGCCCGTGGTCGGTCCCCCGAAGACTCTTTCGATCCGGCGAGCGTGTCACATCCGGGGACGGGGTCCATCCGTGTATGGACCGGGTCCATCAACGCTATTCGTGCGCCGATCGCCCGTGAGGAACGCCCTGCGCCGGTCTTTTCCGAACCGGCCTCGCCGGCCTCCGGCTACGACCGTCCATCCGCCCATGCGACCGAACCCGACCAGGTGCTGGGCCGCCCGGGTGCCTTGGAGTTCGACTACCCGCCGCCTGGGGTGTCGGATGGCCTCGGTCACGTGGCGGACAGGCCGGAGCCGGTTGCTCTTGAACCCTTCGGGATCGCCCCGGCTGTTCCCTCCTTTGCTCCGGCCGAACCTGTCCAGCCGTTTGCCGCCCAGCCCGCGCAGCCGCCACTGTTCGACCCCGGCCTGGCTGAGGAGTTCGCCGGCCTGCTCGGACAGGCGCCACCGGGTGGTCCGTTGGAATTCCTCGGCGAGGAGGAGCAGCCCGCCATGCCCCCCTGGGAGACCTCGGGATGGTTGACGGACGCCTCCTATGCCCCAGATCCCGGATCCACGACCCTCCAGGCGTCATTCAGGCCGATCGACGGCGGAGGCGTGGTGGCCGATGCGCCCGAGATGGCGCCATCGGACGCGGATGACGATGAGACGGACACCGAATTCGCTGGCCCGCCTCCATTCTTGCCCGACGGACGCCCACCGTGGATGGAGGGTCCCGATGCTCGGAGGATCCCGCCAAGAGGCCGCCAAGGTCGGTGGGTGCTCCAGGCGATCCTGTGGGTGGTCGCGGGCATCGCGCTGGGTGCGGCGATCTGGGCGGCGACGGCCCTGTTGGGTGATGCCGGCATTTTCGCCTCGGGTCCCGGCAGCGGCGGCGCCGTGGAGATTGCCGGCGAGGCGGGTGGGGGATGAAGCTCTCCGAGCGGACCCTCGACCTGGTGAGAACGGCCGCGCGGGCGGCCGACAAGGTCAAGGGCGGCAAGATCGTCGCGTTTAACGTGTCGGTGCGATGCCCGCTGACGGACGTGTTCGTCATCGTCTCTGGGAATTCTGATCGCCAGGTTGGCGCGATCATCGACGAGGTGGGGCGCCAACTGGCCGAGGTGGGGGTTCACGCCGTGATGCGCGAGGGCGACCAGGCGAGCCACTGGGTCCTGTTGGACTATGGGGAGTTTGTGGTCCACGTCCTGCACACCGAAGACCGGGAGTTCTACGGCCTGGACCGCCTGTGGAAGGACTGCCCGCGGGTGGCGTTGCCTCAGGTCGAGCCGCAACTCGCGGGGGCCGGGCAGGGGCTGGGCGCGCAGCTGTGACCGCGAGTCGGCTGATCTTGTGGCGCCATGGGCGTACCGCGCACAACAGTTCTCGGCGCATCCAAGGGCGCACGGACATTCCCCTGGACACCACGGGGCGCGGGCAAGCCGAGCGGTCCGCCGCCATGCTGGTGGCGTACAAGCCGTCCGCCATCGTCGCGAGCGACCTGCTGCGCGCTCGAGCCACGGCCGAGGCGCTGGGCCGGTTGACAGGGATCGACGTCGCCACCGATCCGCGCCTTCGTGAGCGGGCCTTCGGCCAGTGGGAGGGCCTGAGCTTCGAGGAGATACTCGACCGGTGGCCGGTCGAGGCGGCGGCATGGCGGCGTGGTCAGGACGTCCCCGACGTGGGGATGGAAACCAGATCGGCCGCGGCGGGCCGGTTTGTCACCGGTGTCATCACCGCCGCCGAACGGGTGCCGGCGGAAGGGACCCTGGTGGTGGCCTCTCACGGTGGGGTGATCGTGAGCGGGCTGACCGCGCTGCTCGGTCTGGATCCGGTGGAATGGCTGGGCCTGCAGGTCATGGGCAACGCGCGCTGGGCGGTGGTCGAATCGGGGGATCACACGAGTTCCGGCTGGAGGCTCGTCTCCTATGACGTGGGCCCACGAGATCCCGCCGCCGATGGCGTCCCATGGTTCCCGGCCGACCGCAAGAATGGCGTGACGTGACAGGCGACCATTCTCCGGGAGCGCCGCGAAGTTTATCCCGGCGATATTTCGCGAGCCCAGGTGGGCGTCCGGCAGTGTCCGCAGGTGCGCCCCCGATGGCGTCGCTCATCGGATGCCCCCGCCTTGTCAGCCGTTGCACCTCAGACTGTTCATCGCTCAACGACAAGAAGTGACAGGCAGCTGGTGGCGGGGCCAGATGTACAGTGGGGAGGTCTCTCCGCCCCGACTTTGGGAGAACCTCCGTGCCATCGATCTTACGGGCCGCGCGCCTGCCCCTCCCTGCCCTATCTGGACGCCGGCCCACCGCGTGGATGTGCGCCGTGGCGACGGGGCTTGCCCTGGC
>JAISBQ010000216.1 GCA_031266115.1 Bifidobacteriaceae bacterium | reverse complement strand
CGTTCCGTCCTCACCCAACAACGCGATTTCACTCATCCCGGTCGCGATACCCTGCGAGACCCTGTTCGGAGAGATCATCGTCCGCCCGATACAAGGTTCCCCGCCCCGAGCCCCAGGTTGACAGACCCCAGATAAGTACACGCGTCCGTCCGACAAAAACAGGGCCGCAACCCCCGCACCATCGACAAAGCGAGTGAACGTCAACCCCGGCGGTGGGCCACCGCCTGACAGCGAGCCAAAGGGTCCTTCGGCTGTCAGCACCGGTACCTCGCAGGCATACATCTTGCTTTCGACATCCACGTACGTCTGCCCAGCAGGAAGCGGCGCCTGCGGAAAATTTCGTGCGTATCGGTCCTTCCTACACTCGCGCGGAAGACGCTTATCCACTTGGATGGTGCCATTCGACAGCACCCAGATTCCGGCCCCTTCCAGTCCATACGACACCCGCTTGACCACACGCACCCCCGATTTCAGAGTAGGGCGCGCCTTCGCGTACGGGTTCTTCGAGCTGACGTTCGTGAGCACCTTCTGCGCTGACAACTCCGTCACATCCACGAGCCGCGCCACCGGCAAGTAGGCCCCCGAACGGGACCATGCCACCGGGCCCAAACCTACGATCACCAACCCCGCGCACACGCCAACCGTTGCCAACCGACGCCAAACCCGACCAGCCATCACATGCACTCCGTCTCTTTGGGGGACATCTCTCGGGGAAACCG
The DNA here is from genome assembly GCA_031266115.1 of Bifidobacteriaceae bacterium. Classification (GTDB taxonomy): domain Bacteria; phylum Actinomycetota; class Actinomycetes; order Actinomycetales; family WQXJ01; genus JAIRRT01. Next base: position 22,831 of record JAISBQ010000216.1, on the reverse strand, counting down.
CCAGGTCAGTATGCCAGGTCACACCCAGCGTGAGTGCATGCGCAGACCCGACACTCCGACAGCCCTGGCCCCGCCGGAAGGGCGGCGCTACCTGATTCGCAGAGTAGCCGTGGCAGCCTTCGAGGCGGCGGACTTGCCCTTGGCGGAGGTCTTGAACTTGATGGTGTGTTTGCCTTTGGTCAGCTTGGCGGTGTTGATGGTGACCCTGACGTTGCCGGATTTGTCCGCTTTCGCCTTACCGACCACCTTCCCGTCAACCCGGGCCACCACCTGCTGACCCTTCACTGTTGCGCGAGTTGCGATCTTTGCGGTGAACACGGCCCTGGCGCCCCGCGCAACACGGGCAGGACCCTTCAACTTCGCGACCGCGCTGGCGACCTTCTGGCCCGATGGAATCTTCGCCGCGCCGAAATAGAAACCATCCGGGGCCGGCCATACATCGGTGAACACCCACCCATGCGCCAAAGACGGCACCTTCACCGGAGGGTGAGGCTGCGCCCCCTTCTTCGCTTTCACTGTGGCTCCCACCACGTGACCGTCATTGCGGAGCAGCATGATAGAGGAGCGGTGGATCGCCATGTCAACGTAGTACAATCCTGGCGGTGCTTTCGGAATCCTCTTCTCCAGGACTGGACCTAGCTTCCAGTCAGGGTGCCTATAATCCTGTAGCAGCGTCACCGTCCCATCCGAACGCGCCAACCCCAACATGCTACCCGAATCATGCCCAATCGCCGTATATTGGACACCTGGCGGCAACTCAGGAATTCGAGTCCGCGGGATATCTTCGTCAAGCACTGGTGAGCGCGCGTCATAGTTGATGTTCTCGTGCGTGGAGATCACATAAACATCAACCATCCCGTCCTCGTTCAGAAGCGCAATCTCATTGTGTGACGTCTTTACACCTTGCGTCACCTTGTTAGACGTGATCATAGCTCGGCCCATACAGGCCTCCCCACCTCGCGCTCCGGGTTTGCACACTCCGGCCAAATAGACGCGCCCATCCGACAAGAACAAAACCAAACCACCCGCACCATCAACAAGCTGCGTAAACGCCAACCCGTGCGGCGGAGCCCCGCCTGGCTGCCCCGGCACATCTCCCACGAAGGCTTCCGCTGCCAACACCGATCCCCGGCAGACCCCCAACATCCTGTCGACATCCACGTACGTCAGCCCCGTAGGAAGCGACGTCTGCGGGAAAGCCAGCGAATCCCCTTCCTCGATACAATTGCGTGGAATCCGCCTGTCCACTTGAATCGTTCCGTCCGACAGCACCCAAATCCCAGCGCCCTCCAACCCATACGACACCCGCTTGACCACACGCACCCCCAGCTCAAGAGTAGGACGCACCTTCGCGTACGGGTTCTTCGAGCTGACGTTCGTGAGCACCTTCTGTGCTGACAACTCCGTCGGATCCACAAGCCGCGCCAACAGCGAGTGGGTCCCCGAACGGGACCAGGCCGCCGGACCCAGCGTCGCCGCCACCAACGCCGCGCACACACCTGCCGCTGTGATCCGATATCGAACTCGACCAACCATCACACACTCCATCCCGTGGGCAAGACCGTCAGGTCAGTATGCCACAGGTCCTCACTTGGACGGCGCACCAAGCGCCGTCCAAGTGAGGACCGTCGAACCCAACGCCTACTCGACCGCATCCCCGAGTTCCCACTCGGGAGCTGTGATCTGACGCTAGGTCCGGTACCTCATCAGGAGTACTTCACCCTCGCGGCTACCATCTTGTGATCCGACAGATAGATGCTATCCGCCACCGTCTTGAACGTCCCCTGCAGGGTCTTGGTTCCCGTATAGTACGTGAAGATGTAGTCGATGATGTTTCCGTTGCTGTTCGCCTTATTCACAGTCCCGTAAGGCTGGCACGAGCTGTTGTTTGCACAGTTCCCCGCGGTCTGCTTATATGCGGTCCGAGCATCCCACATGCCCCAGTCAGACAGCGCCTTTGGAGGAGACTTTGCAGTGTCCGTGTTATTCACCATGCTCACATAGTAGTGGTTCAAGTCACCCATGATCACAGTGGGCATTCCTGATATTCCACCGGAGCCTGCAACGGAGAGGTTATTCAGCTCTGTAGCGACACCTTGCTGGACCACGCCGTTGAAAAACAGATAGTTGAACTCGCTCGTGTTCGGAGGGTAGCCTGGATCCCAGACTATTGAGTGAACTGCGGCCACCAGTAGCGAACGATTTGGCTCGTTGGCATTCGCACCGGTAGTCTTTAGCACAGCCCATGGATAGGCCTTATCGTTCTTGGAGCCAAGGGCGAGAGAATAGTCCGCCTTCCGGTTCGCACTCTGAATGAATGCGCGGCCAGTTCCGAAGCCCGACTGAACGACAGACATCGTGGCCTGCCTGTAGATCACATGGGAGGCCTTGCCGACTCCTCGACCGTTGTCGCCGACCGCTGTGTCCAGTGTCGCGAAACTCACCGGGAAATCGTAGCCACGAGAGTTGAGCTCAACCTTCATGCTTTCGCGCTGAGCGCGCTCTGCACCTGAAGCGTGCCACATGACATATTTTGTGCTGACCTCTTGAATGCCTGCAACATCAACTGGGCTGGTGTCCCCATCGCCCCAGGCGTACGAGCCCGTGAGGTTGTTGGCGACTCGCGTTTGGCGTGCCCCCGTTCCCTGGACGTCCCAAGCCTGCCAACGTTGTGCGTCGGGAACGGTCGTGCTGGCGTAGGCACCCGAGACGGTCTTGAACCCACCGTAGTAAGCATCGGCCACGTTGTAGGAGCCGATATTCCAGCTCTTGTTGCTCGCGTTGGCGACGACAGCCGTTCCACCAACGAATCCAATTACCATGACGACCGTCACAAGCATCGCCGTCGGCGAGAATCGCCTATTGTGAATCTCGTTCCGCATGTCATTCACTCCTCTACCGATAGGCCCGAAACCTGGACAGGCTCACCCGAAGCATCCACATCCACTTCGATCAGCCCTTCATCAGCCCCCTGCGGGGAACGGCCCGTGCCGTCGAAGGCCCGAACCAGATAGGTGCCACTGAACAGACCGCCAACAGTGAAGGTCCCATCGTCACGCACCTGTCCCCCGGCAACGATCACCAGCCCGTCCTCTTGCTGCTGGTACGCAAGAACCACCGCGGTGGCACCGGCGCTGTTGGTCACCGGACCTGCAACCTGCCCCACGATCTTCCCGGCGGGTGCCAACATCGCGGGAGCAAGCTCGACATCCACGCCCAGCTCGACCGGGATGATCATGGCATCCTCCTCGAACCGGGGGCCGTTGGAGTAGGCCGCAAGGAGATCGTCGTTGCCTTCGATCCACACCACGGTGCTGCCCGCCATCAGGCCTTCGACCTCGTACTTGCCGTCAGAGTCGGTGTACGCGAACGCCGCACCCACCCACGGATCCTCCGGGTCGTCAGTCGGCTCAAATGCGACCACCTTGACGCCCTCGACCGGGCTACCCGCCTCGTCCAGGACCAGTCCGGATACCCCGCCGCCTACGGCGACGACAGCATCCCCAGCAGTCGCGACCTCGCCCGGTACAACCGACGTGAAGTCAGTCGGTTGGTCGACCACCACGAGGTCTTGTTGACGTTCCACAGCGGGGATGTACTCGCCAGCCGGCAAACCCGCAAACACATAGGTGCCACCCTCGGTGGTTTCCGTGGATGCCACGTTGTCAATCGCGCCGTCTTCGCCCAGCAGGCGCAAGGTAACTTGGAGTCCGCTGACGTCACTGCCATCAGCCGAACTCACAGTCCCGCCGATACTCCCCGCCTGCTCGCGGACGATCGGCTCGCTCAACTCGACGGTCGCCCCCCAGTCCACAGAGATGGAACCATCAGTCCCATCGGCGGGAATGCTGGACGCGTCCAGATAGTCCAAGTCCCCAGCAACGACAATCGTGAACGAGCCGGCAGGCAAACCATCCAGCACGAAGTGGTTCGACGCATTCACCTGCCCAGTTCCGTTGATGGCGAGTTGCGAATCGAGACCGTCCTCCAGCACGGGGATCGCCTGGACGTATGCACCCTCGGCGCTTTGCCCATCCTCGTTCTCAACGTTGCCTTCGATCGTTCCTGCTGGGTTCAACGACACGTCTCCAACCGGAGTCTGGCCGTCGGCCGTCACCTCGAATTGAGTCGCGCCGTGGATCGAGATCGCCGAAGGCACAAAGACCGTCGCCCATCCCTGCCCTCCGACCTTCAGAACATAGGTCCCAGACTCCAGGCCCTCAACCGAAAAGATCCCATCGGATCCTGATCCCCCATCCACCGGTTGACCAATCCCCTCCCACGAGGGATCGGTGGCTGAATCCACCATGTACGCGGACACGGCGACACCGAACAACCCTTGCCCGTCGGGCCCAACCAACCGGCCCGCAATCGATCCCGTGTCGGGATCACCCATTGCTGCCCATGCGCCACCGGCAGACACCGCCAATGCCGCGCACAGGCCAACAACTGGCCACCAACGCTTGCTTACCACAGGCTTCTCCTTATACATAGGAAATAGCTACGCCCTCCCCTGGGCATGGCCGCGACAACCTACCAGTCGGTCGAATCACGTCGCTTGGGGGAATGGCCAGACGAACCCGTTGTTCGCCTACGGAGAACGCTATGCCCTCGCGGAACCGATCAGATATGACGAAAGGCCCGATGCGCAGACTCATCTTTCCAGGCGTACCGACACTCTGACCTCGGACGTTACCGGCGCATATGCCCTTAGTCGTCTTCCGGAGGGTGTCGAAAGTCCCGATTGAGCGCAGACGGCGCCTCATTTTCCCCCCCACTCCCGCGCTCGTCAGCCTCCGCCCGCAGAAGCACCAGCTCTTCCGTCAGGCGTTGCATGCGGGCTTCTACGCGGGTCAGTTCTGCTGACAGTTGCAGCGAGATGAGGAACAGCAACACGAACGCCGTGGTCAACAGCAAGTTCGCCGGGACCTCGAAACCGAGGACCTCCGCGAGCCACTCCAGGAGCCTTGGCCACGCCGCGACCACCACGAGGACCGTCCCTACCCCCAGCCACAACGTCGCATACCGCAGGTCCAGCCGTCCCCGCGCCACCAGCCGCAACACGACCGCCACGAGCAGCGCCGCCACAACGATCCCCACAATTCGCAGCACCATCGCTTACACCTCTCCCTCGGTTCCATCCGCTTTCACGCCAGCTCGTCCAGTCCGCCGGCCACGGCTGCCCAGGCGGCGGACGCCGGCCAGGGCGACGATCGTCATCGACCGCAACAGGTAGACCGCGGCCGCACCTGGGTGGTGGGACGCCTGGCCTCCCTGCCGTCCCCGCATGGCGACGGGACACTGGCGGACCACCAGCTTCTCCTCGCCGGCAATCATCAACGCCTCGACCGTGTCCCCGAGGTATTGCGCGGGCATCCGGCGGGACAACACGTCCACCGCCCGCGGGCCGAACGCCCTGAAACCCGAGGTGACATCGGTGAGCCGCGTGTGGTGGACGCGGGACATGATCGCCGACAGCACCCGCATTGCCCACGCGCGCGGCCCCCGGACGCGATAGTCGCCAACCCCGGCGAACCGCGCACCCACCACGATGTCTGCCTCCGTCAACCCCGCCACCAACTCCGCGATCGCCACCGGTGGATGCTGACCATCGGCATCGCACTGGACTGCGTTCGCTCCGAGCCGCCGCGCCGCCAGCAGACCGACCCGCAGCGCCGCCCCCACCCCGCAGTTGTACGGCAACGACAGGACGATGTCGGCCCCCGCCTCCCGCGCTCGCGCCGCCGTCGCGTCGGTGGACCCGTCGTCCACCACGATGATCGCCATCCCGGAGGCATGCGCGCGCAACTCCGCAACAACGCCGGGCAACGCCGCCTGCTCGTTGAACGCCGGAATGATCACCACTGTCGCCGGACCCCCGCGCCCCACGCGATCACGCGCAGACATCGGTATCCGTGGCCGGACTGGACTCTTCGCCAGGTCCCCGGGCCCCGCGCAATCATGCGCAAACCCGCCCGATCCGTCGACCGGCACACCGTCATCTCCCACCCCACCAGCGGGCACAGCATCGGTCATCCGTGGGCCCTCCTGTGGTGGCGAGTGATCAGGGCGATGTGGACCGCGGCCCCGACCAGCGGGCCGGCGACCAGGGAGACGATCACGGCGACCGTAGCGGAAAACGGCCCGGCCAGCACGCCCGCCGCGACCGCGAGCGCCGCAAGCCAGCCCGCCAAATAGGCGCCATGCTGGCCGCGCGCCAACGCCCACGAGCCGCTGAGAGTGACCGCTGACAGGCATGCTGCCCCCGCGGTGAGCGCGGCGAGCACCGGGCCGCCGATCTGATAGGCCGGCCGCAGGTAGCCGAGCAGCCACGGCCCCACGATCGCCACCACCAGGGCGCCGATCCCCGCGACCGCCGCGAGCCCCACCGCGCCCACGGCGACCAGCCGTCCCGCCCGCCGGCCGGCCCCGACCAGCCGGGCCACGAGCATGGGCGCGAACGCGTTGATGAGCACCAGAAACGGCGCCCGGACCATGGTGACCGCGAACATCAACCCGGCCGCCCCGCGGACCGTGCCGGCATCCATGGTGAGCGACATCAGTGCCGGGAACCCGTTGATCAGGGACGATGACGCCGCATTCGCCAGCACCGCCGGTCCCGTCCGCCTGAGGTAGCCCGCCGGCGCGGCGTCGCCCCGCGCGCGCAGCGCCAACCGAGCACCGCTACCGGGCCATAGGCCGACGAGCAGAATCAGGCTCCCAGCCGCGGTCGCCACCTTGAACGGCACGAACCGTTCCCCGTCAATCAGCGCCAGGACGATGGCGAACCCAGCCAGCCGCACGAGCGCCTCCCCGGCGAGCATGACGCCGGCCCACCGCCATCGTCCACAGCCGCCCGCCGCGCCGGCGAAGGCCGCCTGCCCGCCAAACAGGCCCGCCCCGACGATGAGCGCCGCCGCTGACACGCCGGCCGACCCGGCGAACGCCGGCCGGTCCACGAACCACCCCACGCCGGCGACGGCCGCCGCAACAGCCAACCCGCACCCCAGGCCCCATGGGACCACACGAACCCCCCGCGTGCGGACGCCGCGCGCACCGCCCCCGCCGTCCGCCGCCACCAGCGCCGCCTGGCGCACCGAGCGGACCGTCTCCACCTGGATACCCGCGAGCGCTCCCACCACCCAGAACAGGAGCGACCAGAAGACCATGAACTCGGCGTTCGACACTGGATCGAGCACCGAAGCCGTGACGATCATGATGACCAGCCCGGCGAGCCCCGCGACGATGGCGGCCCCCGCCATCGCCTGGACGTTGCGAGCCCCCGGACCGCGGCCCTGACCAGCGAGTTGGCCCATGCCCGTGCGCGCGAGGCGATCCGTGCGGTCGCCGACGGGATCGTGGCGACCGGCTCCCGCGCGAGCCCTGCCACTCCCGCGGCCCCGATACCTCGGCCGATCACCAGGCGGGCTCACGTGCGCGGATCCCGCTCGAGCGCATGGTGGGCAAGAAGCCGAAGGACCCCGCGGTCGGCCCGGGCGAGCGCTCGCGGCATCAAGGCCACCGCGTGCAGCCGCGAGATGACACGGCGCCGCGCGACGCGGGCGGCACGCGTCCATCCCGCCCGGTCCATGAGCCGCGCCGCCACGCGGTAGTACTCCGCTTCGCCTGCGAACCGGTCCCCCGCCCGCGCCGCGGCCTGCGACGCCGATTCGCGATGCCGCCGGTAGGAGAACACGGTCCGCGGGTAGTACAAGAGACTCGCCCCATCCACCACCATGTCGATGAGCAACGCGAGGTCCTGGATGACTGGGAAGCCGTCGCGGAAATCGTGGCGTTGCACGCTGGCGGTCTTGAACGCCAGCGACGGCCAATACAGCCAGTCCCCCCTCAGCAGGCTCGCGGCCGCATCCTCGCCCGCCAGCACCACGGGCCGCTCGCCGCGCGGGGCGAGCATCCGCCGCTTGACGGTATCGACCAGCCCCGATGAGGGTCGTCCCACCTCGTCGATCACCTCGACTCCCACCTGGACGATGTCGGCCCCCGGGTAGTGCGACACGGCCTCACCCACCGTGGCCACATAGCGGGATCCCAACAGATCGTCGCAGCCCATCACCACGGTGTACTCGGCGCGCGCCAGCCTCACACAGGTGCGGAAGTTGCCGGTGATCCCGAGGTTGGTCTCGTTCCTGAGGTACGTGATCCGTGGGTCATCGATCGACTGGATCGCCAGACCGGCGGTGGGATCGGGATAGCAGTCGTCGACCACGGTCAGGCGCCAATCGGGGGATGTTTGGGCTCGGACCGAGTCGACAGCGGCCACAAGCCGGCCGGGATCCCCCCAATACGGGATCATGATGTCGATCGCGTTGGCCATGGTGCGCCTATCCATCCGTCCCACAGATGGTCGCTACCCAGAACTCGACCCAGTCCCGGTCGATGGTGCGGTGGGTCCGCACAAAGGCGCCCGCCGAGGCGGCCGCGTGACGCCATCGGTCGCCGCGGAGCAGGGAGGCGACCCCAAGCGCCCAGGAGCGGGCGTCATCGTCCACCGTGATGGCAATGCCTTGGGCGCCGGTGTAGGGGCCACGGGCGGAGGCGACGGCGGCGAGGCCCAGGGCTGCATACTCCAACAGCTTGAGATCGGACTTGGAATTGTTGAACGGATCGGCTGCGAGGGGCGCCAGGCCCACGGACCAGCGCCGGGCGTGACGCCTCAACCATGGGACAAACTGCCCATAGTGGGTCTGCGGATTGTCCACCCGGCGGAAGCCTGGCGGGAGGGTTCCGGCGGTGACACCCACCACGTCAACCTCGACGTTCCGGCCGAGCGCCTCGCTCACCAGGGACGGGACTCCCTCGAGCAGCGCCAGGTCCGCGCCATGTGTCGCCGTGCCGACATAGACGGGGCGCCGCCTGGCGCGCGGCTTGCCGTCGCCCGGTGCGGTGAACCAGAGCCGTGGGTCGAGGCGGTTCTCGACCACGGTCACGTCGGCTCCGGGCGCGAATGCGCGCATCACCCCCGCCAAGTGGACCGTCGAGGTGATGATGCGGTCCGCCGCGCGAGCGATAGCGGCGACGGCGTCCAGGCGATCGGGCGCGTAGGTGCCATCGAGGCGTGCGCGGGCTTCGGGGGTGACCAGGTCGTCGTCCATCTCCAGCACCAGGCGGGCGCCGCGGCGAGCCAGGCGTTCGATCAGGAGGTCGGCATCGGCCCCCGACATGGATGCGCGCTGGACCACCACGGCGTCGTACTCGGTGTCATCGGCGCCAGTCGCCACGTCGTGGGGGTCGACCCAGCGGATGGTGGCCGCCGCGAAGTCCTCGGCCGCCCTGGCGGGCCGGCCCGTTCGAACCTCGGTGGTGCCCAAGCCACGCTGGGCGACCACCCCGATCGTCGCCCGGCCGGCCGGGCCAGGACGGTAGACGCGCGTGCGGTAATCCTCGGCGGCCGTCAGAGGCGACCGCAGCGCCGCCGGATCCGGTGCGGCGCCGGGAGTGCGGGCGATGGCGAGGAGTTCGGCGATCTGCTCCGCGGCTGTCACCGGATCGGACGGGTCGACAATCCTGCCCCCGCCAAACCGGCGCACGGCCGCCGCCAGGGGCGAATCGGCAGGGACCAGCGCCGGAAGGCCGGCGGTCCACGCTTCGGCGAGCACGGACGCGTCACCGCGAGCCAGGGGGCCGAACACGGCGACGATGTCGGGATCGAGTTGCTCCGCCACGCCGCCCAGGTGTCCGCCGAGGTAGTCGGCGCCCGGTCCCACGTCGGCGAGATCGGCCCAGCCGGCGCCGAACACGAACCATTCCACGGTGGGCCCCATGTGCTGGGCGATGCCGCGCAGTGCTTCGCCGGCCGTCGGGGCCGCGGCCCAGTCGGCCACCGCCCACACCCGCCGGGGCCCGGGCGCGCGCCCTTCCCGTCTCTGGATGGCCCAGCCGTGATCCCCGACCCGGTGTGGGCTGCCGGGTTCGATGGCGTCTGGCAGTACTGCGCGCACCGCCGGCGGGGCATCCAGGATGTCAACCCGGCGGCCCAGATCGGTGGTCACGATCGGCACCGCAAGTGTGCGCGCTATGGCCCGGACCGTCGATTCGGTCAGTTTCACGTCCCAGGCGTGCACCAGTTCGATCCGCTCGTTCACCAGGCGGGAGGCGAAATGCGCGGCCGCAGGTTCGCCCGCCACCTCACCCGTGACCGAATCCTGTTCCGTAAGCCGGCGTCGCAATGCCGCCGCGCCCGAGGCACCCCGCCGTCCCGCCGCGCCGTCGAGGTACAGCACGCGCGGTTCGACCCGTTCGGTCTTCGCCACCATCCACGCGAACGCGTCGGCCGCATCCGCGCCCAGGTGGTGCACGAGGACCTCATGGAGGGGCGGGGCCTCGGGCAGATGGGCGAGCACGTTGGCCACGAGACGGCACCTCACCGCGGTCCCGCGCAGCCTCTCCGGCACCTCACCGTTCACCACGGCGGCCTCCTGGCCCTCCTCGATCGCTGCCGACAGCCCATCGCCCCGCCAGTGGATCGCCGCATGCGGGCCCAGGGCGTGTCGCTCCGCCAGCCGGTATCCGTCGAGCGCGAGGCGCGCGGTCTCCTCCCAGCCGAGCGACGTGGTGGCGCCCCAGTGCGCCGAGGCGGGACCGGCATCGTCCTGCCCATAAGCCACGGCGGCGTGGCAGATCACCGGTGCCGGCGCTCCGTGGGCCGCCCACGCCAGGTGAGCCAGGCCGCTCGGCCCCAGTTCGGTTCCCGCGTGGAGGACGATGGCGTCCCATCCGGGCCGGACGGCCACCACCTCCCGAAGGGCGGCGGCCGGGTCGGCGTCCGCCTCGACCACGTAGAGCGGAGCGGGACGCGCGAACCGTTCGAGGGCCGCCAGCGTGCGCGTCAGATCCTCAGGGTCGGCGGTGTCGTGGACGATGGCGCACACGCCCGGACTTGCTGCCAGGGAACCGGCGCGGTCTACAGCGCTCTGCCCGCGCTCCCGCCCACTCTTGTGCGCCGCCGTCATCCCCGCCGAGCTCGCGGAAACCTGACTCGACGCCTTGGTCTCCGGCCTCCTAGGCACTGACCCGTATCCCTCGGGCGATGATCGCGCGCAGGCGCCTGACCAGGGAGTTCTTTGCGACCACGCCTGTCGGGACGGGCGGAGGGGACAGCGCCGCGGCCAGTTCTGTGCGTAGCGCGCTCACCTCCTTGTCGCGCCGGTCCAGCTTGTCACGGACGCGCGCGAGGCGCCGCTCGAGCTTGTCGATCCGGTGGGCCATATCGTCCCGGTCACCGCGCAACGCGATGATCTCTGCGACGAGGGCGGCGATCTTTGCGGCACGGTCCGCGGCGGCGGCTCGGTAGGTCAGGTCGCCGGTCTCGGCGGCGTCATCGCGCGGGGGCGTGGATTCGTGGGTCATCGTGCGTCCTCGATCCTGCGGCCGCTAGGTGCGCAACTCGGGGAGGTAGACGTCATAGGCGGGCACCTGCCATCGCGCGGCCACGACATCGGCCTCCCATTGGTTGACAACGGGTTTTCGGGTCTGCGATTCAAAATGGAATGCGCGCGCATCCGCCAGCCAGACAAGCCTCTTCCCCAGATGACGGACCTTATAGGAGAAATCGACGTCGTTGAAGTTCATCGGCAGTGTCTCCGACATGCCACCCACGTCACGGTAGGTTTCTCGCCGAAGCGCGACGCATGCGCCGGTCAACCCCGACGCCTCACGGTTCACGGCGAGCGCACAAAATGGGCCTGGATCCTCATCCACTCTTCCACGGAAGACGTGGTAGAGGCGCTTCGCGGAAAACGATAGTCCAGCGTGTTGAATGGTCTGGTCAGAAAAGAGCAACCGCGCTCCTGTCATCCCCACGTCGTCTTCGCCCAGCGGGCCCACCAAGGCATCGATGAACCCCTCGGAGACAATATCGAGGTCATCGTTCATCAGGACAACAATGTTCCCGCTCGACGCCACAAATCCGGCATTGCACTTGGCTGAGAAACTGAACGACTCATGGAACGGCACCAACACCAGGCGCTCGGGAACCATGGCGCGCAGGCGTTCGAGGACATCCGGCGGAGTCGCCGTGTCGTAGACCACCACGATCTCCAGTGGCGTGGCGCCGGCTTTGTCCAGCAGGGAGCGGACCGTGTCCACGACGAGCACTCTGCTGCGGCCCCACACCTCGGAGCTTCCGCCCCGGGTGGGAATGATCACCGAGGCCATCGCCCCGGGTAGCGGATTTCGTGCAATCCGGTAGGTCCCCTGAATGGGCCCGTAATCCGCCGTGCCGCCGATCCCCGCCCTGACCAGGTGCTCGCGAACCGCCTTCAGACCCGCGACCCATGCATAGGGTTTGGCGTCGACTTGCCCGGCCGCCGATCCGGGCACCACACGCCAGTGATACAGAATCTCGGGGATGTGAACCACGCGCCGAGCGACCTCCGTGACCCGCAGGACCAGGTCGTGGTCTTGTGAGCCGTCAAAACCGGGCCGAAATGCCCCGACGCCCCGCACCAGCGAGGTGCGCAGCACCGACAGATGTGACGCATAATTCTGGCAACGCAAACGCTCGGGCGACCAGTCGGGTTTGCGGAACGGATCGTAGTAGCGTCCCTCGGGCGACAGTTTGTCCTCGTCCGAATAGATATAGTCGGCGTCCGGATGATCGGCTATCGCCTTGGCGACATAGGTCAAGGCCCGCGGCGCCAGCGTGTCATCGTGGTCGAGCAAAACCAAGAATTCACCCGTGGCCTCGCGGACCGCGTCGTTGCTCGCCGCGGCGATGTGCCCGTTCGAGGCTCGCTCGATGACACGGATTCGCCGGTCCCCGGCTGCGGCCGCTCGCAACATCGGACGCACGCCGGGGTCCGTGGACGCATCGTCCACGAGGATCCACTCCCAGCGCGTGAACGATTGACGTTTGACGGACTTGATGGTGTCCCGCAGCACGTCGAGCGGGGTATTCCAGACGGGTGTGGCGATCGTGAACAGCGGCCTCATCCGCGCCTGACCAGCCTTGTCAACGCGCGCACGGGTAACGTGACCAGCCGCCCGATCCGCCATGTCGCGGACCGCTCGTAACGCCTGCGCATGGCAGCGCGCTCATCGCGGAGGCGCTGGTTGAGTTCGCGCCGCAACCGGTTCTCGCGATCCCGATAGTCGGAGCGCAGCGTTCGGACTTGACGGTGGAATTGCACCGCCAAGCGTTCGAGGTCTTTGCGGAACGTCGCGGAGGCGACCTCCACGCCGATCGCCGCATCCCTGTCGCGAAGATGGGCGCGCTCCAAGGCATCCAACGCGGACCCCAGCATCTTCTCTACCCGCACCAGCGCGTCGGCGTCGACAGGCCGTGTCGACGGCCCACGCTCCACCCTGGGCAAGGGCGCCGCGGGGGTCGCCGCGATGGGGACGGGCGCGAGCGAGGCCCCGAGCCGCACCGCCCGCACCACGTATTCGTGGTCGTAGGCGCCGGGCTGTTCCCTCACCCAATCGGCCACACCCACGGGTAGGCCCACCGGTCCGTCGTCCACGTCGACGATGACGGCCTTCGCCTCGGCGACCTCCAGCCCCGCCTGGGCGACCACGCCGACCACGGCGCGCCACGTCATCGTCGGGAGGGAAGCCCGCGGGCCCGAAGGGGCGAACGCGCTGCCCTTGGCGAGGCCCGCCAACCGGAGCGACCCATGGGCGGCGTTGAACGCGGCCATGATCACGGCCCCGTCGGTCCGCAAGACACTCATGGCCGAGCGCATCACGAGGGCGGGGGCAGGCAACTCGTCGAGGGCGTCGGCGATGAGAAGGACATCGAAGGCGTCAGGGCCGAACACGCCGAGATAGTCGAAGTGCTGGGGGTTGGCGATGTGTGCCGTCCCCGCGGCGTCGACCTCGACATCGGCCACGCGGGCGAGTTCGCACCCCCGCGAGACGAGGCGGCCCGCCAGATGCGGGTCGAGAAGACCAATGGCAAGCACGGACGAACCAGGCGGCACCATGGCCGCCTCCAGGGACAACCTGGAATTCGCGATCACCAGGTCGTTGGCCGCGTTGTTCTCAGTCACATCACCCTCCGGCGCACCACCATAGCTTCCAGGTTCCTGAGCGCCTAGCAAGCCACTCGGGCGACGGCAATGTTGATCCCCGCGCGGGCCGTGTGCGGCCGGTAGCATGGGCGGAGTTTCCGGGGAAAGGATGGGCGATGCCCACAGCGAGGCAAACGAGGCACGATGTCGCCCTGCGCACCGGGACACCCCACGCGGGACACGACTCAGCCGCGATGGAGTTGGAGCACCTCCGCCGGACACTGGCGCACTGTGCCGCCGAGCGTGACGAGGCCATGGCAGCGGCGACCAGGTCCGCGATGGCGTTGGAGGCCGCCGTGACCCGCCGTGACCGCGCTGAGGCGGCGCTTGACGCGACGAGGCGGGACCTCGCCGAGGCCAAGCGGGACCATCGCGAGACCGTCGAGCGCTATCGCGCCAAGGTCGAACGCCTCACCGAGCGCGAGGCCCGCGCCAGGCGCGCCCTCGCCGCCATCACCCGATCCCGCACCTACAGGCTCGCCCGCCTGCCGTCATCGGCGGCTCGCCTGCTACGCCGGCTCGCCCACTGACGATGGTGGGACACCGGTAGGCTGGGCGGGCGCTTCGAGCCCGCGGGGACACACCGCCACGGCATCATGCGCGGAAGGGACGGCACTGCGGCATGGACATCCTCGTGACGGGTGGGGCCGGGTTCATCGGCTCCAACTTCGTCCACTACCTGGTCAACACCACCGACGCTCATGTCACCGTCCTGGACGCGTTGACCTACGCGGGCAACCGCGAGTCCTTGGCCGGGATTCCCGGCAACCGCTTGACGTTTGTCCACGGCACCATCACTGACGCCGAGGTCGTGAACCGGCTCGTCGAGGGGGCGGACGCCGTGGTCCACTTCGCCGCCGAATCCCACAACGACAACTCGCTCGCCAACCCGCGCCCGTTCGTCGACACCAACCTCATCGGGACATACACGCTGCTTGAGGCGGTCCGGCGCACCGATACGCGCTACCACCACATCTCCACCGATGAGGTCTACGGCGACCTCGATCTGGACGATCCGTCGCGCTTCAGCGAAGCCACCCCCTACAACCCCTCCAGCCCCTACTCCGCCACCAAGGCCGGATCGGACCTCCTGGTCAGGGCGTGGATCCGCTCGTTCGAAGTGCGGGGCACCATCTCCAACTGCTCCAACAATTACGGCCCCTATCAGCACATCGAGAAGTTCATTCCGCGCCAGATCACCAACATCCTCGCCGGGCTGCGCCCCAAGCTGTACGGCGCCGGCGCCAACGTCCGCGATTGGATCCACACCGAGGACCATTCGAGCGCGGTGTGGACCATCCTCACCACCGGCCGGATCGGCGAGACCTATCTCATCGGCGCCGATGGCGAGATGTCCAACCGCGATGTCCTCACCACGATCCTCACGCTGATGGGGCAGGAGCCCGACGCCTTCGACCACGTCACTGACCGCCCCGGCCACGACCTGCGGTACGCCATCGATTCGACCAAACTCCGGACCGAACTCGGCTGGACGCCGGAATACCGGGACTTCCCCGCGGGCCTCGCCGCCACCATCGACTGGTATCGCGCCAACGAGGTCTGGTGGCGCGCCGCCAAGGCCGCGACCGAAGCCTTCTACGCCAGCCGCGGCCAATAGAGGCACCCCTCGCGCTACCGTCGCCGAGCCTGCGGGTTCGGGGGCCGGATTCCTCGTTTTCGGCCCGCAGACCCGCGGGCGCGGCGAGGGATTCGGGCTCACGCATCGTCGGGCTACTGGCGCGCCGTGGGTGGGTCCGTTGTCCCGGTGGGCGATGGCATTCGCGCAGCGCCTTCACTGTTACCTTCGGGACTCTGTCACGGGGAAGGGAAAAGCCGCATCCGCACGCAGGCTGAGTGTCCCGGCATCACGTCATCGTCCCCCGTTCTGGCTGCAACACTTGTTCTCGCCTCAGCCGAGAGCTACCCGAACAGGGCACTGACCAGTGACAAGGCGAAGCGGGGCGCGGGTCTCCACGAACGCGCTGGCATGTGCGTGAACGCTTGTGCTGTCGGGTCACTTGTCGTCTGGCTGTGCAGTTTGGGTCCGGTCCAGATGGTCCGGGACGTGGGGTGGCGATGGTCGGAAACGTACAGAAGTTTGATCTCATGAAACTTCTGTACGTTTCCGACACGCAGGACGCGACCCCGGATCCTGGGGCATCCGTGTGACCTGGGCAAACACTCGGGCACGATGTGTGGGCAAGTGATGTGGACGGTCGGAAACGTACAGAAGTTTGTCGCGACGAAAAGTGTGTACGTTTCCGACACCCCGCTGAGGCTCGTATCCCAGTGATCTCGATGTGGACACACGGTGAGGCGAGATAGCACCAACCCCGACGATGCCGGACCACCCCTCACACCGCCATCATCCCTCCATCACCGGCCACGTCCTTCCCCCATCGACGCCCCACCACCTCCCGGGCTCTGTGATGAAGACGAGGGGACCCGGACCAGCCATGGCACCAAACATCGGAGCCCCCGCCCTGCCCCACCTCGACACTGTCCCAGCAATCGCGGGCTTGCGCGCCAGAACCACCCAATCCCCCCACCGGCAACTCGGCGATGTAGCAGGTCACTTTCTGCGCCGAGCTACTGGGGCGCCGGGGTAGGCCCCATCGTTCCCACGGAGAATGGCATTCTCACAGCAGTTGCGGGTTTGAGGCCTGAGAACGCCGAAACTGGCCCCCAAACCGGCAACTCGGCGACAAGACCAACGGCGGGAGGCTCTGGCTGAGGGTTGCCGGTTTTGGGGGCTGCCACTGGCACTGTCGCCACGAAGACGGGGAGCGGCCTGCCTGGTCTTTGAGGCGCAATCGCTGGTGTGCCGCGACCAGCGCGACGCTTCCGCGCTCGTGCAACACCACGAGAACCCGCGGCCAATAGAGGCACCCCTCGCGCTACCGTGGGTGGGCCCATCCATCAGACATCGACCCCACCGAGGCGCGCTCATGACCCAGCCACCCACACACGACGACATCGTTGGCCAGGCGCGGGGCGTGACCGTCCGGCGCACCGCCATCCCTGGGCTCCTCGTGGCCGATCTCGACCTCCACGCCGATCAGCGGGGCTGGTTCAAGGAGAATTGGCACCGCGCGGCGATGACGGCCGCGGGACTGCCGGACTTCGGCCCCGTCCAACAGTCCATCTCGTTCAACACCGCTGCCGGGACCACCCGCGGCATCCACGCCGAGCCGTGGGACAAGCTGGTCTCCGTGGGGGCCGGCGCCTTCTTCGGGGCCTGGGTGGACCTGCGCGAGGGGCCCGGATTCGGGACCGTGTTCACCGCCGAGGTCACGCCATCGCGAGCCGTGTTTGTCCCGCGGGGCGTGGGCAACTCGTTCCAGACCACCGCGGACGCCACCGTGTACTCCTACCTCGTCAACGACCACTGGTCGCCGGACGCGCAGTATTCGATGGTCAACCTGGCCGATCCGACCCTCGCCATCGCCTGGCCGATCCCCCTGGACCGGGCAATCTGCTCGGATAAGGACCGCGCCCACCCACCGCTCGGCGCCGCCCGCCCCATCCCGCCGCGAAAGACGCTGGTGGTGGGCGCCTATGGGCAGCTCGGACGGGCGTTGCGGGCCTTGCTCGGGGACGGACCGCACCTGGAATATGTGGACATCGACACGTTCGACATGTCGGCACCCGAGATCGCCGGTGCCCGCCACTGGCGGGACTACGACACGGTCATCAATGCCGCCGCCTACACCGCCGTGGACAAGGCCGAGACGCCGCAGGGCCGGCAGGCTGCCTGGGCGGCGAACGTGACCGGCGTCGCGAACCTCGCACGAATCGCGACCGACGCCGGAATCACCCTGGCCCACGTGTCCAGCGACTATGTCTTCGACGGCACCTCCACCGACCCCTATCGCGAGGACCATCCCGTCGCCCCTCTGGGCGTCTACGCCCAGACCAAGGCCGCCGGGGACGCCATCGTCTCGGGTGTCCCCCGGCATTACATCGTGCGAGCAAGCTGGGTGATCGGTGAGGGAAAGAACTTCGTGAGGACGATGGCGGACCTCGCCGCGCGGGGCATCGCGCCTCGCGTGGTGGCCGACCAGCGCGGCCGGTTGACGTTCACAGATGACCTGGCGGCCGGCATCGTCCACCTGGTGCAGAACCGGGCGCCCTACGGGCTGTACAACCTGACGTCGCGCGGCCAGACCCATTCGTGGGCCGAGATCGCGGCGCGGGTGTTCCAGCTTGTGGGCGCCGATCCGGCGCGGGTGACGCCAGTCACCACGGCCGACTACTACGCAGGCGCCGCAGGGCCGATCGCTCCCAGGCCGGCCAACTCGACGCTGAACCTCGAGAAGATCCTCGCCACAGGCTTCACCCCGCACGATGGCGACGCCCGCCTGGAGGCTTTTGTCGCCGCCCTTCGCGGACGGTAGTCTGCATGGTTTGACCGACTGGCGGCCCGGCGGCGGGCCGATTCTGGAAGGAGCGCGGGGTGCGGGGAATCGTCTTGGCCGGGGGTTCGGGGACCCGGTTGCTGCCCATCACGAAGAGCACGTCCAAGCAGCTGGTCCCGGTCTACGACAAGCCGATGATCTATTATCCGCTGTCCACGCTGATGACGGCGCGGATCCGCGAGGTCCTGGTCATCACCTCTCCCGAGTATCGCGGTGCGTTTGAGGCACTGCTCGGCAACGGCACCGATCTGGGGATGGAGATCACCTACGCGGTCCAGGAGAGGCCGGAAGGGCTGGCGCAGGCGTTCATCATCGGCGAGGCCTTCATCGGCGACGGCGGCGCGGCGCTGGTCCTGGGCGACAACATCTTCCACGGCGCCGGCCTGGGGACGTCGTTGCGCAAGCACACGGAGGTGGATGGAGGGCTGATCTTCGCCCACCACGTCTCCAACCCGGAAGAATACGGCGTTGTCGAATTCGATGATCACGGTCGCGTGATCAGCATCGAGGAGAAGCCGGCCAATCCCCGGAGCAACTGGGTGGTACCGGGCCTCTACTTCTACGACAACCAGGTGGTGGAGATCGCCAAGTCCATCACGCCGTCTCCTCGGAAGGAGTTGGAGATCTCGTCGGTCAACCAGGCGTATCTGGAGATGGGCAAACTCAAGGTCGAACCCCTCGAACGGGGCACCGCATGGTTGGACACCGGCAGCTTCGATTCGATGATGGACGCCGGGGACTATGTGCGGGTCATCGAAAAGCGTCAGGGCCTCAAAGTCGGGTGCATCGAAGAGGTGGCATGGCGCAATGGATGGATCGACGCCGATCAACTGGCCGCTCTCGCCAAGCCCTACGCCTCCAGTGGGTACGGAGACTACCTCACGAACCTCGTGACGGCGGCGGGTACCGCCGGGCCAGCGCAGTTGGCCGACGGCTGAGGGTCGCAAATGGCCGGGTGGGCGCGCGCGAACAGCGCGGCATGAGCGCGGCGTGCTATCATCGCCGAATGCGCCTTTCGGTTATCGGATGTGGATATTTGGGAGCTGTTCACGCGGCGAGCATGGCGAAACTTGGGCACACGGTCACTGGTATCGATGTCGATACCCGGAAGATCGATTCGCTTGCCGCCGGTGAGGCTCCTTTTCATGAACCAGGATTCACCGAACTGCTTCGCAGTTCGCTGGCGAGCGGACGGCTCGCCTTCTCCGCTAACATGGCCGACGCTGCCGGACATGACGTCCATTTCCTGTGCGTCGGCACCCCTCAGGCGCCCGGTTCCCCGGCCGCGGATCTGCGCTACGTGCACGCCGCGATCGGCGCCCTGACGCCATTCCTTGCCGGCCCCGACCCGACCGTGGTGGCCGGCAAATCGACCGTGCCGGTGGGAACAGCTCGTGCGTTGGCCGACACACTGCGTCCCACCAGCCCAAACGTGACCCTCGTGTGGAATCCTGAGTTTCTGCGCGAGGGCTTCGCCGTCCAGGACACCCTGCAGCCAGACCGGATCGTGTACGGCCTCGGCGACGGCGAAACGGCCCGCGGCGGAGCGGATGCGCTCGACCGGGTCTACGCCCACGCACTCAGCCAAGGTACCCCAAAGATTGAGACCGATTACGAGACTGCTGAACTCGTCAAGGTCTCCGCCAATTCATTTCTTGCCCTGAAGATCTCCTTCATCAACGGCGTGGCACGCGTCTGTGACGCGGCCGGAGCCAATGTCGCGGACTTGGCACGCGCTATCGGATTGGATGATCGCATTGGGAAGAAGTTCCTGCGCAGTGGAATCGGTTTCGGCGGTGGCTGTCTGCCGAAAGACCTGCGCGCTTTTTCCGCTCGCGCCACGGAGTTGGGCGCGGATGGATTGGCCGATCTCCTCGACCAGGTGGACCGAATCAATCTGTCCCAGCGTGCGTGGGTGGTGAGCCTCGTCACCCACGGCGTGGGACCCGACCTCGCCGGGGTCCCGATCGGCGTGCTCGGCGCCGCGTTCAAACCGGAAACCGACGATATTCGCGATTCTCCTGCTCTCGCGGTCGCTACGGCTTTGGCCACGCGCGGAGCCGCCGTCCGCATCTACGACCCCGCCGCCGGTCGAGTGCTGCCCACCGACGAACCCGGAATCACCGTGGCCAATTCCGTCGAGTCGGCTGTCCGGGACGCTCGCGCCGTCCTCGTCCTGACCGAGTGGGATGAATTTGTCCCCCTCGATCCCACCGACCTCGCGGACCTCACCACCGGGCGCCTCATCATCGATGGGCGCGGCGCGCTCGACCCTGCCCGATGGCGCGACGCCGGCTGGGACTATCGCGGCCTCGGGACGCGATGAGCGGCGGGCCTGGCCTGTTCGGGCGCCTACCGCGGTCTCAGCGACGCGCGGCGGCGAGGGCAGCGGCATCGGCACAGGCCCAAGCGCGAGCCCTGGCCGCCTCGCCCCTGTTCGACCAGGGCTTCTACGAGGAGTTGCGCGGGCGCCAGTTCCCCGATGCGCCGGCCGCGGCCGAGGACTTCTGCCGCGCCCGGCTCTACCGCGCCTATTTCCCACACCCCCTGGTCAACGCCATCTGGCTGCCCATGCGCCAACGAGTCGCCTGGTCCGCCGGCGCGATCGACACCGTCCTGACCTTCCTGACCTCTGCGGAGGGGTTGTCGGCACCATGGTCCATCCTGTTCGATCCCCGCGCGCTCACCCCCACCGGCCAGTGGCCCGTCGTGGCGCGCTACCTCGACACCCTCACTGCCGAGCGGCCGCTACCCGGATGGACCCCGCTCGACGGCGGGCCCGCCACCTGGGGCCGAGCGGGCCCGGCCATGGCGGCGTTCGCGCGCCATCTCGGCCGCCAGCGCCGTGACATGGCCGCCACCACCAGCCGCGATGATGTCGCCGCGGGTGAGGCGCCAATCGATTCCGCACCGCTGCTGGATGGCTCCGCGGCGACGGTCGACGGCATCCTGGTTGAGGGGCAGGTCAGCGCCATCGTCCACGCCGGCTCCGATGCGCGGGCAGCCCTCAAGACCGTCACCCGGCTGATCCGGGGCGCGGGCGAGGCCGACCTTGAGGTCGTCGTGGTGGCGGGCGGCTCTCCAGCATCGGCATCACTCGCGATCGCCGCCGGACTGATCGGCACACCGGCCACCCGTTTGATCCGCGAACCCCAACCCATCGCCCTGGGTGAGGCCGCGGATGCCGGGGCCGCCCACGCCACCGGCGAGTTCCTGGTGGTCACCCAGGCGGGGGTCACCCCGCGGCCCGGATGGCTGATGCCACTGGTCACAGCGCTCGGCGAGCCCGGTGTCATCGGCGTCCAGCCCGTGTTGCTCCGCCCCGACGGAACCATCCACAGCGCCGGCGCCGTGTTCTTTGGACCCGACCGCCGGCTTCCCACCCCGGTGTTCACCGGTCATCCGCCCCAGGACGCCGCACACCTCGCGGGCATCGCGCCAGATGTTCTGCCCCGCGAGTTCTTCGCGATGCGCACCGCCGATTTCGCCGTGGTCGGGGGCTTCGACCGCGCCATGGCGGGTGTCGAGACCATCGACTTCTCTCTTCGCGCCCGCGCCGCCCTCCGGGGCCGGTTCGCCCTCGCGACCGCGTCGCTGGCGGCCATTCCCGTCAAGTCGAGCGTCCCGGTGCACGTGGGGCCGCCATCGTCCGCCGATGACGCACCAGCTGCCCGCCTCATGGCGCGCTGGGGGGAGCATTTGCCCGCGCCACGCCCCCAGGTGTGGCAGCGCGGCGGCTTCCGGGTGGCAGCCGTAGCGACCGATGGGAACACTGTCCCGGTCCCCCGCCCTCTCCTGGTGCGCGAAGCGGCTGCGCCTCAGCGCTGGGGGATCGTCAACCCGGCGAGCGCCACCGAGGTGGGCGACAGGTGGGGGGATACGGCATTCGCCGAGGCCCTCATGCGCGGCCTGCAAACGGCCGGTCAAGACGCCGTGAGCTACCGGCGTCCGGCACGCGGAGCCCTGGTGCGATACCTCGACGATGTGTCGCTGACCATCCGCGGCCTCATGCCTGGCTCGCCGCTGCCCGGCGCCATCAACGTGCTGTGGGTGATCAGCCGGCCCGACGAGATCGGAGTCGAGGAGGTTCGGTCCTTCGACCTGGTCTACGCGGCGTCGCCCGTCTGGGCGCGAACAATGACTCGGCGGGCCGGCATCCCCGTACGCGTCCTGCTGCAGGCCACCGATCCCGACGTGTTCTCGCGCCGCCAGACCCACGCAGGGCGTGGTGCGCGCGACGGCGAGGTCGTGTTCGTGGGACAGGCGAGAGCCGATGGCCCGCGGACCATCGTCATGGATGCCATCGCCGCCGGACTGGAGCCTCGCGTGTGGGGACCCCGGTGGGAGGGGTGGATTCCAGACCGGCTGCGCGGAGGGGATTAC
>JAISBQ010000211.1 GCA_031266115.1 Bifidobacteriaceae bacterium | reverse complement strand
GACTTCAGGGCCACGCTCATCAGGCGTTCCACCGTGGTGCGCAATTCCGCGACCTTCAGCGGGCGGACACCGGGATCGACGGCTGGGGTAGCGGCGACCTCCATGACATCGATCATCGTCTGCAGGCCCGGAAT
This sequence comes from Bifidobacteriaceae bacterium, assembly GCA_031266115.1. Taxonomy (GTDB): domain Bacteria; phylum Actinomycetota; class Actinomycetes; order Actinomycetales; family WQXJ01; genus JAIRRT01. The sequence goes on along the minus strand of JAISBQ010000211.1, from coordinate 9,632 downwards.
CGGGAAGCATCCCCATCCGGGGAAGCAGAACTCGCTGGACGCATAGGCGTTACCCGATTCCAGGATGTCGATGCCGGAGCGCACACGTCCTGCTTCACCGGGGAGACCGGACTCGTCGTTGCCGGACACGCCGCCCCAGTCGGTCATGACCACACCCGTGAACCCCCACTCGTTGCGCAAGATCTGGGTGACCAACTGCCAGTGCATGTTGTTGTACTGGCCGTTGATCCGGTTGTAGGAGGTCATGATGTTGAGCGGCTCGCCCGCCTTGACCGTGATCTCGAAGGCCTTGAGGTAGATCTCGCGCAACGCACGCTCGGACACCTGAGAATCATTGGCACCGCGGTTGGTCTCCTGGTTGTTCGCGGCGTAGTGCTTTGGTGTGGCGCCCACTCCCTGCGACTGGATGCCACGGGTGAAGGCAGCTCCCATTTGCCCCGCCAACAACGGATCCTCCGAGAAATACTCGAAGTTGCGCCCGCACAGCGGATCACGATGGATGTTCATCCCTGGGGCCAGGATGGCCGAGGTGCCGTTGAGGACCATCTCCGCGCCCACGCCGGCATACAGCTCCTCGACCAGGGCGTCGTTCCATGTCGAGGCGAGGAGTGTGCCGATGGGCAGGAGGGTGGCCGATTCGGAGATGCGAATCCCGGACGGGCCGTCGTTGAGCGTGAGCGGCGGGATGCCGAACTTCTGGAGGCCCGTGGTGTACCCGGCGTAGATCCCGGCCGATCCGAGTACTGAATACGGCGGGTCCATGGTGCCGGCGCCGGAGGTCAGCGTGATCATCTCTTCCAGGGACATCTGATCGATGAACGCGTCCATCAGAGCCGGGTTCTCGTACACGTCAAGGAGCTGGATGGGGGCGGCCTCGCCGGTGTGGTCCCAGGTTTCCAACGCGAAAGCACTCGCGGACGGCATGGCGTCGATGACGGCGTCGAGCCGGTCCTTGACGGCGGCCGCGGTGGTGGTGGGAACGGCGTCGTCCTTGGCAAGAACGATGGCGCCATCGGGACCTTCCGAGGCATGGAAGCGATCGAACGGCGTCTTCGGGGCAACCGTCTCGACCAACTGCTCGACCACCCGCAGACTCGGCACCGCGAATACACCCTCGACGGCGGCATCGCGGACAGAGTTGCCCACATAGATCGGATAGTCGCCGGCCTCTAACACCCAGGCGGACTTGTGACCGGTCTTGCCGGCATCGTCGTAGGAGGCGAGGTTCGCGGCCTTGAGGGTCACGGTGACGTTCTCTTTGGCTCCGGGAGCCAAGGTGTTGGTCTTGGCGTAGGCGCCGAGCGACTTGACGGCCTTGCCGAGGACACCCTGCGGCGCACCGTAGTAGACCTGGACGACCTCTTTGCCCGGGCGTGTCCCGGTGTTGGTCACCGTCACCGACACCTTGACCGTGTCTCCGACGGTGGACACCGAATTGGTCGCGATGTCGAAATCCGTGTAGCTGAGACCGAAGCCGAACGGATAGGCGACGCGATCGGGGGCGAATGTCTCGAAGTACCGGTAGCCGACAAAGATGTCCTCCTGGTAGACCGTCGAGTCGTTCTGCCCGAAGTTCCCCGCGGTCGGGTAATCCTCATACGTGTAGGCGATCGTGTCCGGGAGCTTGCCGGACGGAGACACGTCCCCGGACAGCACTGAGGCGATGGCCGTCCCGGACTCCTGGCCGCCCTGCCACACGTAGGCGAGCGCCTTGATGTGGTTGTACTTCTCGGCCCACTGCATGTCGATGACGTTGCCCACGTTGAGGAGCACCACGACCGTGGAAAAGGCGCTGTTAACCTTGGCGAGCATCGCTTCTTCGGCGTCGGTCAGGTAGAAGCTGCCCTTGGATAGCCACGCCTCGCGGGCCTCGCCGGCCGCCCGGCCGATCACCACAACGGCGGTATCGGACGAGTTCGCCGCGGCCCGGACCACCTCGTCGCTCAGGGGCATCTCTGGATGGGACAGCGGCCACTCTCCCCAGCCGCCATCGTCGGGCTTGTGGGAGGCGCACCACTTCTCGTACACCGAAGCCAGGGTCTCGTTGACCGTGATCCCCGGATTGCGGCGCATGCCGGTCAGCAGGTTCGTGGAGTAGGTGAATTTGACGTCGCCGCCAGACCCGTAGCCCACGGGGAAGTAGTTGATCTGGACCCGACCGAATACCGATACCGGCCGGTCGGGGTTCAGGGGCAATGCGCCATCGTCGTTGCGGAGAAGGACCACACCTTCCGTGGCAGCCTTCTGGGCGAGACCGACAGTGCCGGGATACATCAGGGCTCCGGCCGGGGCCGGGACGAAAATCGCCCCCGCGAGCGCCAGGGCGGCAACCATCGCCACACGTTTCTTCATCATGATCCGCTCCATCGCGTCGATACTTTGAGTTCGAGACGATCCAAACCCACGTGGGATAGACCGCCCTCGACACGCGGCCACAGGGGGTCCACAGCCGCTCGGGCCAGGCTGTTCCCCCGGGAGCGAAATGTCAAGGCACTGGCGACCGAGTGGTTCGATCCGATTCCATTGACAGGAGCCGGCGCTGCCGCCGCTACCAGTGCTACGGGATGGTGTACCCGGAGGCGCGGAACAGGGCGTACCACTCGGCTCGAGTCAGGGGGAGCTGGGAGCCGGCGCATGCGCCCGCGATCCGGTCGGGGTTGGTGGTGCCAGTGACCACCTGCACAGCTCCGGGGATTCGGGTGATCCAGGCGGTGGCGATGGCGATGGGCGGCACGCCGTACGCGGCGGCCAGCGTGTCGATCAGCTCGTTGAGCTGCGGATACTTCTCGCGATCGCCGAGGAAAGTGCCGGTGAAGTAGCCCGCTTGGTAGGGCGACCAGGCTTGGACCGCGATCCCGTGGAGGCGGCAGTAGTCGAGGATGCCGGCCCCGCGGTCGATCGACTGCGGCACCGCCTGCATGTTGGTGGCCACACCCTCGGCAATCAGCGGCGCATGGGTGATGGACAGCTGGAGCTGGTTGGCGATGAGCGGCTGGGTGACCGAGCGGCGCAACAGGTCCATCTGGCCGACGGTGTGGTTGGAGACCCCGAAGTGGCGCACCTTGCCTTGCTCGGCGAGGCGGTCGAACGCGGCCGCCACCTCATCGGGCTCCACCAACGCGTCGGGGCGGTGAAGCAGCAGGACGTCGATGTAGTCGGTGTTCAGGGCGGCGAGGGAGCCGTCCACGGCCTGCAGGATGTGCGCCGTGGAGAAGTCGAAGTACGGGCCGTCCTCGCGGACAATCCCCGCCTTAGTCTGGATGTACACCTCGCCGCGCTGGGATGGGGTGAGGCGCAGGGCCTCTGCGACGCGGCGTTCGGCCAGGTGATCCACCGATCCGTAGACGTCCGCGGTGTCGAAGAAGTTGACGCCCGCGTCGCGTCCAGCTGTGACCATCGCGCGGATTTGCTCATCGGTGAGCTGTTCGACTCGCATGAGACCGACGGCGATGTTGGAGGCGACGATGTCGGTCCCGCCTAGCGCAATCGTTTTCATCTCGGTAGACGTCATGGTGGCTCAACTCCTGTTCTGTGTGGATGCCGGGTGGGCTACGCGCGGGACGGCCGGTCGCAGCGCACCGATACGCACGGGGACAACCCGCATGGGCGACCCTACAGCACCAGGATGCGGCGGAGCACCGCGGCTACCTGAGCGAGAACGGGATCGGGAATGGTGGCGAGGCGACGGCCGAGGCGGCGGGCCGCGACGGCGCGGATCAACTCGCATTGGAGATAACACGTCACCGGCAGGATCCCGTCGCGTTTCACCTTTCCGGGCCGAAACCGCCTGCGGGAGCCCAGAAACCTGAAACTCGACGGTCTCAGGTGCCCGGTGCTGCGTCGAGTTTCAGGTTTCGGGGCCAGATCGGCCGGTCTCGGCCCGGAAAGGTGAAACTCGGCCGTCGGCAGTCTGTCAGGGGCACAGAGCACACAGAGCCGTGGGGTCGGTGATGTGGCGAGGGGACAGGACGTGATCGCCGGGTCGTCACGGAGGGTTCAGGCTGACAGCACCGATCAGCCGCCACCCACCGGCCCGACAGGACCATGCCGAGGCATTGGGCCAGTGACGCATGTCGGTCGATCTATCGGCCCTAAATCGGTACTATGGGTGCGCCATCGTCCACAATAGGAGCGCACCCATGGGTTCACGGCCACCCAGCGACATGGTGCGGACCGCCGCGGTCGAGATCGGCCAGCAACTCACGACCTGGCGCAAACTCCTCGGACTCACCGCGGAGCAGGTGGCGGACAGAGCGGGCATCGCCCGCGGCACCGTACAACGCCTCGAACACGGAGACCTCGGCGTGGGACTGGGAGCGGTGCTCTCGGTCGCCTCCGGGTTGGGTCTGGTGGACGCCATCGTCACGGCGACCGACCCGTACGAGACGGCCCTCGGCCGCGCCCGCGCCGACCAAGCACTCCCACAGCGAGTCCGCCGATGACGCACATCCACGTCTACCTATCCGACCCGGCCAGCCGGAATACCAGGGCCGCGACAATCCACACCGGAACCCGACGAAGCCGCCTCAGCACCGTCTTCACCTACGATTCCACATACCTCGCGAGCCGCGACGCCTACCCCATCGACCCTGCCTTGCCGCTGATGCCAGGCGCCTGGCCGTCGCCAAGTACGCTCCCCCGCGCCGTCCTCGACGCGGCCCCAGACCGGTGGGGGCAAATGCTCATCGCCAAGCGAGAAGCGGCGGCCGCCCGCCAGGCCGGACGTACCCCCCGCCCCATGGACGATCACCTGCGCAATCTTGGCTTTCTGCGGTCGAAAGGTGGATGGAGTCCGGCACCGGCGTTCGATCTCAATCCGGATCCGTCCACGCCTGCCGCACGGGTGACATCGCTCGCCGGCGCGGTCGGCGGACAGAACACGGCGGCCGCCCTAGTGGCGCACGCCGGAGTCTTCGGCCTGTCCGCTGCTCAAGCACACACCGAGGCGACGGGCGTGGCGGACGCGGCGGGCACCTGGCGGGACTGCGACGAACGCGCAGGGCTGGGACGGAGCGCTCAGGAGCGATTCGCCCCCGTCTTCGCGGCCGGAATCGACGCCCTCAGGCGAATCTGAGCCGCTACCAACGCCCCGCCTAAGCACCTTCGCGTGTCAGCTCTTAGCTCTTGAGCCGACTCTTCCGTGGGGCGCTCTACAGCACCACACCCCGCCCAAACCTGGCGTCGCGGGCCGCGGCGAGCTTGGACTGCATGCCGTACAACTCGATGAAACCTCTCGCCTGGGACTGATCGAACGTGTCGCCCTCGTCGTAGGTCGCGAGGTTGAAATCGTAGAGGCTGGCCTCGGAGCGCCGCCCGGTCACCACTGCCCGGCCGCCGTGCAGAGTCATGCGGATGTCGCCGCTCACGTAGCCCTGGGTCGAGGCGATGAAGGCGTCCAAGGACCGCTTGAGCGGCGAGAACCACATGCCGTCGTACACCAATTCGGTCCACCGCTGCGAAGCCGTCCGCTTGAACCGGGCGAGTTCGCGCTCCACGGCGACGTTCTCCAGTTCGCTGTGCGCCGCCAGCAGCACCATGGCGCCGGGAGCCTCGTAGACTTCGCGCGACTTGATCCCCACCAGCCTGTCCTCGACCATGTCGATCCGGCCGATCCCCTGGGCGCCACCGCGCCGGTTCATCTCTTGGATCGCCTCCAGGGGCGTGACCTGCCGACCGTCGATGGCCACCGGCACACCAGCCTCGAAGCGGACGGTCACCTCATCCTCGACGGGCGGGAATCCAGGATCGTCCGTGTAGGTGTAGACGTCCTTGGTGGGACCGTTCCAGATGTCCTCGAGGAAGCCCGTCTCGACGGCCCGGCCCCACACATTCTGGTCAATGGAGAACGGCGAGGACTTGGTGGTCTCGATTGGCAGATCGTGACACTCGGCGTACTCGATCGCGGCGGCACGGGTCAATGCGAGATCCCGCACGGGGGCGAGGCACTGCAGGTCAGGGGCGAGCGAGGTGATCGAGACCTCGAACCGCACCTGATCGTTGCCCTTGCCCGTGCAGCCATGCGCCACGGTATCTGCGCCGAACTGGCGGGCCGCGCGCACCAGGTGTTTGACGATGACGGGACGCGACAGGGCGCTGACCAGCGGATACCGGTCCATATACAGGGCATTCGCCGCGAGGGCAGGCATGCAGTACTCGGCGGCGAATTCCCCGCGGGCGTCCGCGACATAGGCCTCGACGGCGCCGCACGCCAGCGCCCGGCGGCGGATCGCCTCGAGGTCTTCACCCCCCTGACCGACGTCGACGGCGACGGCGATGACGTCGGCGCCGGTCGCCTCTCCGATCCATCCAATACCGACGGACGTGTCCAGGCCGCCGGAATACGCCAAGACAACGCGCTCAGTCATGGTGATTCTCCTCATGGGTGATTGGGGTAGGGGTCGCTTCGGGAAGGGACGGGGATCCCGATGCGAGTTCCACAAATCGCTCGGCCACCTCGGCGCCGCCATCGGCCTCCCGCGCGACCACCACGATCGTGTCATCGCCGGCGATGGTGCCGACCACGGTGGGCAGCACCGAATGATCGATGGCCGAGGCGAGGAAGTGGGCGGCGCCGGGTGGCGTACGCAGAATGACGATGTTCCCCGAGGCTTCCGCGGTGATCAGCAGATCTGCGGTGAGCCGGGCCAAACGTGCGGCGAGCATTTCGCGGTCCTCGTCCGGTCCGACGGCCGGGAGTCCCGGGCCCTCGCCGGGCAGCGTGTACCGCTGGGATCCATCGGCCAGGCGTGCCTTTCCCGCTCGCATCTCGACGAGGTCGCGGGACAGCGTCGCCTGGGTCACTTGGACGCCTTCGGCGCTGAGACGTGCAGCCAATTGCTGCTGGGAGCGGATGATCTGGCGCGTGAGGATTCCCCGGATCAAGGCATGGCGCGCGGCCTTTGTCGCCGGATGGGCAGCGGGCGTAGCTGGGCCCGTGGCGCCTGCGACAGTGGCGCCGGGGGGACGGTGATCCCGATCGGTCATGGTCGGGGCTCCTCGCCGGGCCGCGCCCCGGTGACCTCTTCGGATTTCGCGCACATCAGCGCTCCACCAGCCACGCGATGAGCGCCTTTTGGGCGTGCAGCCGGTTCTCCGCCTCATCCCAGACGCGGGATGAGGGACCGTCGATCACCTCGGCGGTGACCTCCTTGCCCCGATAGGCGGGCAGACAATGCAGGAAGATCGCGTCCGGCCCGGCCTCGGCCATGAGGTCCCCCGTGACCTGGAGGTCCGCGAACGGCGTGGCCCGCTCGGCCGCCTCACCTTCCATCCCCATCGACACCCACGTGTCCGAGGCGACGGCGTGCGCACCCGCCACGGCCACGTGGGGATCGTCCGTGATCTCGACCACTGCGCCGGTGGACAGGGCGATCTCGCGCGCCGCGGCGACGACCGACGGATCGGGCTGGTGGGACGCAGGCGTGGCAATGGTGATCCCCATCCCCGCCGTCGCGCACGCCAACAGGTAGGAGTGCGCCATGTTGTTGCCGCCATCGCCCAGATAGGCCAGCTTGGCTCCGGGAAGGCCGCCGATGCCGCCTCTAGCCTCCGCGAGCGTCATGAGATCTGCGAGCACCTGGCATGGGTGGAACTGGTCGGTCAGCGCGTTGATCACCGGAACGCTGCTGACTGCGGCCATCCGTTCGACGTTCGCCTGACCGAAAGTCCGCCACACGATCGCGGCACACAGGCGGTCGAATACCCGGGCGGTGTCCTCGATGGTCTCCCCCCGGCCGGTCTGAGAGTTCGCCGCGTCGATGACGAGGGGATAGCCGCCCAGTTCGGCGACACTCACCGCGAAGGAGACCCTCGTCCGCGTCGAAGGTTTGTCGAACAGGATCGCCACAGCCTTGGGTCCCGCCAGCGGCCGTATCGCGAACCGGTCCTTCTTGAGCTCCAGGGCGAGGGCGAGGATCTCGCGCTGCTCCAGGGATGTGACGTCATCGTCGCGGAGAAAATGCCTGGTCATGGGAGCGTCCTTTCGGTGGCAGGTGGCGGACAGACGCGGCGTGGAGTAGCCCGCTCAAGCAGGTCGGGCAGGGCGGCGACGAATTCGCCGGCCTGGTCCTCGGTGATGATCAGGGGTGGGGCGAGGCGAATCGCCTCGGGGCTCACGGCGTTGACAATGAAGCCAGCGTCGAGGGCGTCATGCGCCACCCGTGCGGCGACCGGTTCGGTGAGAACGATGGCGCGCAAGGCGCCGGCGCCGCGAACCCCGGCCACGAGCGGATGGCCACAGCGCTCGACCGCGCCAGCCAGGTCCTCACACACGGTCGCCGCCTGGGCGATGAGGCCCGCAGAGTCGATGGTGTGGAGCGTCGCCGCGGCGGCGGCGGCCGCCGGCGGATTGCCCCCAAACGTGGTGCCGTGGTCGCCGGGGGCGAGGAGACCGGCCGCCCGGCCGCTGAGGGCCAGCGTCGCGCCGATCGGGAAACCGCCGCCGAGGCCCTTCGCCAGGGTGACCACGTCCGGCCTCACGTCCCCGGAGACAAGGGCCGGGTTGCGGTGGGCGAACCAGGTCCCGGTCCGTCCGATGCCGGTCTGGACCTCGTCGACAATCAGGAGCGCCCCGCTCGAATCGGCCAGTTCTCTCGCCCGTTCCAGATACCCGGGGGGCTGCGTCCTCACGCCAGCCTCACCCTGGATCACCTCGATCACGATCGCGGCAACCGTCGTGTCCACGGCCTCGGCCAGGGCATCGATCTGCCCAAACGGCAAGAACTGGACAGCGCCGGGCAGGGGGCCGAACGGGTCGCGGTAAGCGGACTTGGCGGTCAATGCCAGGGACCCCAGGGTCCGGCCGTGGAAGGACCCGGCGATCGCCAGTAGACGCCGGCGGCCGGTGCGCAGTGCCATCTTCACCGCGGCTTCCATCGCCTCGGTGCCCGAGTTGGACAGGAAGACCCGGCCTTCGCTCCCCGCACCGACCAGCCGCAACAGCGTCTCCGCCAGCTCAATCTGGACGTCGGAGGCAAAGAGGTTGGAAATGTGACCCAGGCGTGCGATCTGCTCGCTGACCGCCGCGACCCACGCGGGGTGGGCGTGCCCGAGGGCGTTGACGGCGATCCCGGCGAGCAGGTCGAGGTACCGGCGTCCATCGGCGTCCCACACGTAGCACCCTTCGCCCCGCACCAATACGCGCGACGGCGAGAAGATGCCGAGCAGCGAGGCGCCGTATCGGGCGGACCATTCGCCGCCGGTGGCGCGGGCGGGTGACGCAGGGACGGCGGCGTGAGGGGCGCCATCGTCGATGGGCGGAGGCACGATGGCGGTCACGCTCCCATCTCCCCAGCGGGGGGATCCACGACCATGGTGCCGACACCGGAATCGGTGAACACCTCCATGAGGATCGAGTGGGCGACACGGCCGTCGATGATGTGCGCCTCGGGGACCCCGCCGCGCACGGCCCGCAGGCAGGCCTCCATCTTGGGGCGCATGCCGGCGTCGAGCCGGGGCAGCATCGCGGTCAACTCGTCCGCACAAATCGCGCTGACCAGCGATGTTGTAGCCGGCCAATCCCGGTAGAGGCCCTCGACGTCCGTGAGAATGACCAGCTTGGTGGCCCCCAGCGCAACCGCCAGGGCTGCGGCCGCCGTGTCCGCGTTGACGTTATACACCTGCGTGGGGTCCAC
>JAISBQ010000188.1 GCA_031266115.1 Bifidobacteriaceae bacterium | reverse complement strand
GCGCTGGGCGTAGCCACAGTCGCGGAGCATTTGGACGGCCGCTTCACTCAGCGACCCTTTGTTCGGGACGGCGATCCTCAGCATCAGAGCCTCTCGTAGACCTTCTCCAGCGGCACTCCGCGCGCCACCAGCATCAATTGGACGTAATACAACAGTTGTGAGGCCTCGAGAGCGACCTGCTCGTCGGACTCGTATTCGGCCGCGATCCAGGTCTCCCCCGCCTCCTCGATCAGTTTCTTGCCGATGGCATGGACGCCCGCGTCCAGCAACTCGACGCTGCCGGACCCCTCGGGTCGTTCGGCGGCGCGCTCCAGCAATTGCTCGTAGAGCTGGTCAAAGGTCTTCACAAGCCCATAAGCCTAGTGTCCCTGTCGACTCGCGGGCTGCCAATAAGATCGCAGGCGACACCGAGTTGGCCGTTGCAGCCCGACCGAGCGGCATCGTACATGTATCTCAATTTTACGCGCGCGACCTGGGGACGCACCGTTCACCATTCCGTGGCGATGTACTTCTCCTCTGCGTACTCCGCGATGCCCTCGTGGCCGCCCTCGCGGCCCAGCCCCGACTGTTTGACGCCTCCGAACGGGGCGCTCGGGTCGCTCACGAGCCCCCGGTTGAGCCCGATCATGCCCGCTTCGAGGCTTTCGGCGACCCGAAGGCCGCGCCGCAGGTCGCGGGTGTAGAGATACGAGATCAGGCCGAATTCGGTGGCGTTGGCGAGGCTGATCGCGTCCGCCTCGGTCGCGAACCGGACCACCGGCGCGACCGGGGCAAAAATCTCCTCGGCCAGCATGCGCGAATCTGGGTGCACATCCACCAGCACCGCCGGAGCGACCCAGTAGCCGGGGCCGTCCGGGACGGCGCCTTGCGAGAAAATCTGGGCGCCGCGCGTGAGGGCATCGTCGACCAGCGCGGCCACGTTGGACCGCGCAGCCGCGTTGATCACCGGCCCAAGCTCGACGCCTGGCGCGTAGCCGGGCCCGATCCGCAGGTTTGACATAGCGGCGGCGAATTTCGCCGTGAACTCATCTGCGACCGCGTCATGCACGTAGAAACGATTGGCCGCGGTGCATGCCTCCCCGCCGTTGCGGATCTTGGCGATCATCGCCCCGCCGACGGCCGCATCAATATCGGCATCCTCGAAGACCAAGAAGGGCGCGTTGCCGCCGAGCTCCATGGATGAAGAGATGACTCGATCAGCCGCGCCGTGGAGAAGCGTCACGCCGACCTCGGTGGAGCCGGTGAAGGAGACCTTGCGCACAGGCCGCTGGGCCAGCAGGGTCTGCACGACCTGCCCTGAACGCCGACTCGGCAACACATTCACAACGCCGGGCGGCACCCCCGCCTCCTGCAGCAAGTCTGCCAACAGGAGCGCTGTCAACGGCGTGTCAGAGGCCGGCTTCAAGACGACTGTGCAGCCTGCGGCAAGAGCCGGTCCGATCTTCCGAGTGGCCATCGCGGCCGGGTAATTCCACGGCGTCACCAGCGCACAGACCCCGATCGGCTGGCGTTGCACCACGATACGGTAGTCCCCTGACGGCGCGATCCGCACGTCTCCAGCGAGCCGCACCGCCTCCTCCGAGAACCACCGGAAGAACTCGGCCGCATAGCGGACTTCGGCACGGGCGTCTGGCAGCGCCTTGCCATTCTCGATCGAGATCAGCACCGCGATTTCCTCGAGGCGGTCGATCATCCGCGCGTAGGCGGCCCGCAAGACCTCACCACGCTGCCGCGGTGGCGTGGCCGACCAGGCGGGGAGAGCGCGCTCCGCCGCCTCGACCGCGGCCACCGCGTCTTGCGGCGCCGCGGAAGCCACCTCCCCTATGGCTTGCTCGTTCGAAGGATTCACCACGTCGAACTTGGCGTTGTCATGGGCGGGTCGCCACGATCCGTCGATGAAGAGCTGGAAATTGAGGCCGTTCGGGAGTGGCGGCGGGTCGGCGCTCATGGGCGTGCCTCCAACTCGAGCCCGGCGGACTCAGCCTGGACCTCGAACATGGATAAGAAATCGTCGTCGCGATGCCCGCGGGCGATGGCCTCCTGGATGCGCTGATACACCACCGCGGTCAAGGGCATCGGCGACTCGGCGGACCGGGCGGCCTCGAGTCCGAGGTCGAAGTCCTTCCTCAGCAGCGACGAGGTGAACGTGGGCGTCCAGTCCAGCGAGAGCAGGTCCTCAGTGCGTCGCTGAACCCACTGGGTCGCCAGAACAGTCGAGTTGAGGAAATCGAGGAAGGCTTCGCGCGGCACGCCTGACTTCTCCGCCAGCACCGTGACCTCGGACAACGCTTGCACGATCAAACCGAGATAGAGGTTGTGACAGATCTTCACCAGGCGGGCCTGCTCGGCCTCGCCCACCCAGACGGCGGCTTTGGAGGTCAACGCCAGGAGCGATCGCACTTGATCGAACATCTCGCGCGGACCAGAGACCATCAGTACCGCGCCACCCTGGGCGACCACGTGCGGATTGCCGGAGACCGGGGCCGCCAGGAAGCCGACGCCCCGCTCGGCGGCTCCGGCCCGAACCGCGGCGGACGCCTCGGCGGAGACCGTCGAGCAATCGATGACGACCCGTGGCATGACCGAACCGCTCAGAAGCCCCGCTGGGCCGAGGACCACTTCTACCAGGTCTTCCGATGTCGCGACCATCACAAAGACCACGTCGCTGGCGGCCAGGTCCGCGATCGAATCCGCCACCAGCGCGCCCGCCTCCGCCAGCGGGCTCGTCTTCGCGGTGGTCCGGTTCCAGACCATCAGGTCGACGCCTCCGTCCAGCAACCTGCGGGCCATCGCCGAGCCCATCCGGCCCGTGCCCAGCCACCCCACGTGCTCAAACCCCATCGTGTCCCTCCTTGGCATCGCTGCTCGCAATAAGTGGCTTAGCCACTCAGTCCAGTGAACCCCGCGCGCAACTCGGTGTCAAGGGAGTTTGGCCCACGCGGGGCTTTTGGAGTTATTGGCCAGGGTGTCGATGCCGTGCGCTTGGGTCAGGCAGCCGGGGCCGGTTCTGCTGAGCGTCTGATCCTGCGCCAATGGAGTGTTCGACTCGGAGCCTGGTCCTGGGCCTGGTCCTGCTCCTGGGCCTGGTCCTGGGCCAGGGTCAAGAGATCTGCAATCCCCCGTTGATGTCATAGGTCGCGGCAGATATGTATCCTGCCTTGTCCCCGATCAGGAAGGCGATCAATCCAGCGACCTCGCTGGCGTGGCCGATGCGGCCCACCAGAATCCCCTCCGCCATCCGCGCTTTCCGCTCGCCGCTCAGGGGGCCGCCCATTATGTCGGTGTCAACTGCGCCGGGCGCCACGCAGTTGGCCGTGATTCCGTATTGTCCCAGCTCTCTCGCGATCGACCTGACCATTCCGATCAGAGCGGCCTTCGAGGCGCTGTACGCGGACTTTGAGTAGGTGCCACCTCCGCGCTGAGCCGAGATCGAGGACAGGCACACTATTCGCCCCAGTCCACGTTCGACCATTCCCCCGAGGACTCGCTGGCACACGATGAAAGCACCTGTCACGTTGACCTTGAAGACGTGTTCCCAACCCGCGACCGTCTCATCCATGAAAGCGGTCGGCGAACTGACTCCAGCCAGGTTGACCAGCGCCACTGCTGGCGGTAGTTCCGCCTCTATCTTGGTGATCGCCTCATCTATGGCGACCTGGTCGGTGACGTCCGCAGCGATGCCCAGCGCCGGAACGCCGTAGTTTGCCGCCACAGCGGCGGCCGCTTCGCGGCAACCTGCCTCGTGCAGGTCGATGATCGCTATTGCCCAGCCCTGACTCGCCAGAAGCTCGGCCGTCGCCCGTCCGATGCCGCGCTCGGAGGCCGCACCCGTCAGAATGGCTGTGCGTTCCGCCGGGAACGGTTTGTCAATCACTATCTCTCCCTCCTTCAGGGCCGACGAGTCTCCGATAGTCGGCCGAGGTCTGGTCCATGTGGGCGCTCATGGCATGACCCGCGGCAACCACGTCCCCGGCTGCGATGGCGTCTCTAATGGCTCGATGATGCGAAATCGCGCTCTTTCGTACGTCCGAACGCGACGAGGTCAGTTGCCGGGTCAACTCCAAGGTGTGACGCAATTGCGCGTAGAGCGCTTGCATGATCGCGTTCTCGGTGGCGCGCAAGATCGCGTCGTGGAAGGCTAAGTCCGCGTTCGTGGCCGCTTGTCCGTCGTTGATGGAGTCAGCCTCTTCAAGGTCCTCTATGGCTCGATCAAGCGCGGACACTGATCGGGAATCTCGGTTCCGCGCGGCGAGCTCGGCCGCGCCGACTTCCACGACCCGGCGCACCTCCAACAACTGCTCGGCGGCGCGCGCATCGCCGCGTCGAACCGAGGCATACATCACCGCGTCCAGATCGCTCCAGCTATCCAGGGGATTCACAAAGGTCCCAAGGCCCCTCCGAACCGCGACAATATTCCGCGCGCGCAGGTTGCCGACCGCCTCACGCACGGTCAAGCGGCTCACGCCGGCGGCATCGGCCAATTCCACCTCTGGCGGCAACGTGTCGCTGATGGCGTACTGACCATCGACGATTCCATCCAGCAAGGAGTCGGCCAGTTCTCTTGCCAATGTGTTCCGATCCATCGCGCCCCTCGACTAGCCTCGGTTCTGATAACATCAGATGTTAGAGGTCTGATGTCCAGGACGCAACCCCGCCACCTTCGTGCCAGCCGGCACCGAGGATGTTGGAACAGAAAGCCCCCAAGAAATGACACTTTCACAAACTGAGTTGCTTGCTCGGTACCCTGGCGAGCACGCCGTGTCTGCGGATGCCATCAGGGCTTGCTGGGAAGGCGCGGTCTTGATCGTGAGTGATGACGATCCGACCGGCACTCAAGCAGTTCGCAACGTGATCGTCCTGACTTCGTGGCAGATTCCCGACTTTGAGTGGGCCTATGCCGAGATCGAAAAAGGTCATGGACCTCCAGCAGTCTTCGTGGAGACCAATTCGCGCAGCCTCGGCCCTCAAGACGCGGCCGAACGCAACGCCGAAATCGTACGGAACAGCATCGCCGCCGCCCGCCACGCAGGGATAAGGGTGCGTTTCGCTTCACGCAGCGACTCAACGCTCCGCGGCCACTTCCCGGCGGAAACCGATGTGATCGCAGCGACTTTGGCGGAACTCGGCGAGCCGGAGATCACTGCGGTGCTCTTGGCCATGGCCTTTCCAGAGGCCGGGCGGGTGACGATCGGCGGCGTCCATTACCTCCGTGGACCGGGAGATCAGCTCGTGGGCGCGGGCGAGTCTGAGTTTGCTCGGGACGCCTCCTTCTCGTATCGCTCGTCGCGATTGGCGGATTATGCGGTGGAGCGTTCGGGAAGGGAAATCAAGGTGACAGAACTGGACCTTCACGCGGTTCGCGCCGGACCAGACGCTGTCGCAGGCAAACTGCTTCGTCTTGCTAATGGGAGCTTGGTCGCTGTCGACTCGGTCTGCGAAGACGACCTACGCGCCGTGGCCTTGGGGGCACTACGCTCCGGCACGAATTTCCTACCGCGGTGCGGGCCGTCTTTCGTCAGAGCACTGATCGGTCAAGCCCCCGGCGCTCCATTGACAAGGGCCGAAACACGCGCCGGGTCGCGCCCGTGCGCGCTGGGCGGCCTTATTGTGGTTGGTTCGCATGTGAGCCTCTCCACTCGGCAACTCGAGCATCTGCGACTCCATGCGCCTGGGACGGTGTTCGTCGAGATGTGCGTGGACGACCTTTTCGACGCCACTTCTTCGGGCACTGGCCATTCTCGATCGGCTGCTTCGATTGCTGCGTCAATTGCTGCCTCGGTAGCCAAGTCGAACGTGGTGCTCTATTCGAGCAGGACACAACGCGCCGGTCAGGACGCGGCCAGCTCCCTGCGGATCGCCCGTACCGTTTCTCGAGGACTCACGCGGATCGTGGCCGAGGTGGTGGACGCGGTAACACCTCGCTTCGTGATAGCCAAGGGCGGCATAACCTCTCATGACATAGCGCGCGACGGTTTGCGGATGCGCCGGGCGGTAGTCGCCGGATGCCTTCAACCCGGAATCGTCGCGCTCTGGAGGCCGGCCGATGGTCCTGTCGCTGATGTGCCCTATGCAGTGTTCCCCGGAAACGTTGGAGACGACACAACCTTGGTTGAAGTGGTTGACCTGCTCAGTTCGCCACAGTTAGTCAGCAGCCAGGCTTCGAGAGGCGAGGCAAGATGAGCAGGACCATAGCGGTGCTCGGTCTCGGCGCAATGGGGTTGCCAATGGCGAAGTCGCTGGCGACCAAGTTCCACGTTATCGGCTACGATCCCGATCCTGAGCGACTCTGTGCAGCCGAACAGGCCTGTGTCGCAGTCTCCGAGACCGCCGTGGGAGCCGTGTCGATCACCAACGTTGCGTTGCTAGCGGTACGGGACCAGGCTCAACTGGATTCTCTTCTTTACGGAACCAAGGGAATAGCCCGAGCACTGCCATCCGCTTCGACCATGATCATTACCAGCACGATCGGGGCCGATGCGGCTGCGGCCGCCGCGCGACGACTCCACGAGTCAGGCATAGGCCTAGTCGATGCTCCCGTCTCTGGCGGTCCTGCCCGCGCCGAGCACGGCGAACTCCTCATAGCGGTGGGCGCAGCACCGGACCAGTTGGCCATTGCGCGTCCATTCCTGGAAGCCCTGTCTTCGACTTTGATCGTCGTCGGGGACCACCCGGGCGCGGGCCAAGCGTTCAAGACGGTGAACCAACTACTGTGCGGTGTGCATATCGCGGCGGCGTGCGAAGCGCTGGCCCTGGCGGACAAGCTTGGGTTGGATTTACGCCAAACTCTGGACGCCCTAGGCGCAGGCGCAGCGGCCTCGTTCATGCTGGCCGACCGCGGCCCGCGGATCGTCCAGGAACTACTGGGCGCGGCGCCGCCCGTGCTCAGCCGCACAGATATCTTCGTGAAGGACCTTGGCATAGTCACCCGCGCCGCGAAGCAGGGCGAGCTTCCCACGCCATTGGCCGCCGTGGCGGAACAAAGCTACTTGCTCGCGCAGGCGGCCGGTCATGGCGCGGAGGACGATTCGTCCCTCGTTCGAATCCTGACGCGCTGAGGAACTCGCCACCACCGGCCCGCCAACAGGGCTGAGGGCTGGCGCGGTCGTGGATCACGCCGCAAAATGCACGCGAATGCGTGGATGCACGGATCTCCCAGGCGCCCCTTGACGAAGAATGGGGCTTGCGTATACTGGCTTAACCAATTGTGGCCTAGCCAATCGCAGCATAGTCGCTGACCAGACCGGCGAGGTGACCACCCCCAATTGCAGGAAAGGACGCCTCGTGAGGACCGTCGCCGTCACCAAGATAGGACTCGTTGATGACCTTGATCCCGCGCTGCGCGGTCAGGTGGAAGTGGTCGATTCCCCCGAGCAGAGCCTCGGACCGGGACGGGTCCGAGCGCGTCTCGCCCACAGTGGGATTTGCGGCTCCGACCCCCATGTTGCCGAGGGAGCGTTCGCCGCCCACACGCCCCAAGGTTTGGGCCACGAAGTCTCGGGCGTGATCGAAGAGCTCGGGACGGACCTGACGAGCCACTGCCCAAGTGGGGAAACAAGTCGGATGCAACTTCCTTCATTTCTGCGGCGCCTGCTATTGGCGCAGGACGGGAAAACGAAAGTCTTGCGCTGCGGCCGACGGAGACAAAAGCGCCGCCATGGCCGAGTACATGATCTGGCGCCCGGACCAATTGTTCCAACTCCCCGAATCAGCCAGCTTGCCCCATGGCTGCCTCTCGGAACCCGTGTCCGTCCGAGCGCGCATGGTGGACAAGCTCCGCCCGAAGACCGGCGATCAGGTCTTGGCCTGTGGCGCCGGCCCGACCGGACTGAACGCGACACGGTTACTGGCCCGAGCCGGGGGCGATTCTGCCGACCTGGTGGAGCCAGCCATCTTCTCAGCATCGGGGCCTCAGATTGCGTGAGCGGCCGAGCGCTCTCCATGGATGGCGGCTTCACGGCCGTCATCCAACGATGGATTCAAGCGGCGAGACGCTTGACCACGCCGGAGCGTTCTGCCATACTGGCTTAGCCACTATTAGGCCTAGCCACTCACAACCAAGGAGGGTTGATGCCGGACCTCGCCGAGATCAGCGCACTGGCTGATCGCATCAGGTTGCGCGCCCTTCGTATGGTGGAGCCCCTCCAGTTCGGGTATCTGGGCCAAGCCCTGTCGGCTGCCGAACTCTATGCCAGCGTGTACGGCGGGCCGTTGCGGCCGGCCCACGATGATGTGGTGGTCTCTCCCGGTCACTACATCGTTTGCGCGTATGCAGCGGCTGCGGAGCTTGGAATGTTGGACGCGGCCGGTCTGGACACGTATGGCCAGGACGACTCCGAGTTCGAGGCCATTGGCACAGATCGGTCTCAAGGTGTGTCGCTGTCCTGCGGATCGCTCGGCCAGGGCCTGACGGGAGCCGCCGGCTTTGCATTGTCCAATCGCCTCCGCGGCAAGACCGACGCGAGGACCTTCGCCTTCCTCTCCGATGGTGAGATGGAGGAGGGGCAGGTCTGGGAAGCCGCGATGTTCGCCGCCCACTGGCGGCTGACGAACCTCGTCGCGGTGCTTGACGCGAACGACTCACAAGTCGACGGACCGGTTTCGTCGATCACCACCGTCGAACCATTGCCCGAGAAGTGGCGGGCGTTCGGCTGGGACGTCTATGAGGTGGATGGCCACAATGTCGGAGCCATCGCAACGGCGCTCGATCAGGCCATAGCCTCGGATCGCCCCGCTATCGTCATTGGCCGGACGTCCACCCGGCACGGCTTGGATGCAATCCTGCCCGATGACGCTGACGGCCATTTCATCAAGCTGCCGCCCGCCATGGCGCTTGCGGCCCATGAAGAATTGGAGGCCCGCCTTGCCTAGCGCGAACCCGATGACGAGATATCCCACCGTCCTCAAGCCTTATGGTCGCGCGCTGGTGGAATTGGCGACAGCCCGCGAAGAAGTGCTTTGCCTGAGCGGCGATCTGACCAGGCAATGCGAGATCGACCTCTTTCAGGGGGCCTTTCCGAGCCGTTTCATTCACGCGGGCATGGCAGAAGCCAACATGATTGGCCTCGCAGGCGCGTTGGCCCGCCGTGGGCACATGCCATTCGTCCACACTTTCGGGGTCTTCGCCACCCGTCGGCCGCTCGACCAAATCGTCAACGCGATCGCTTATCCGAACCTCCCGGTCCGTCTGATCGGTTTCATGCCCGGTCTATCCAGCCCGGGCGGCCCGAGCCACCAAGCGATCGAAGACGTGGCGCTGATGCGAGCGATTCCGAACATGACCGTCGTCGATGTGGCGGACGCCACGGAAATCGGGCAGGCGGTGCCCGCCATCGCCGACGTTCCCGGTCCGGTCTATCTGAGGCTCAAGCGAGGCGAGATCCCCCTTCTGTTCGGCCAGACTCACCGCTTCTCCCTGGATCGCGCACAGATTCTGCGCGAGGGCGGCGCCGCCGCCATCGTCACCAACGGAATGATCGTCGCCTCGGCTTTGGCGGCAGCAGACATCATGTCCACCCATGGCCTTGCCGTCGCGGTGGTCAATGCGCCGGTGGTCAAACCGATCGACCGCCGCACCGTCGCTGCTGTCGCCCGGACGGTGGGCGCGGTCGTCACGGCCGAGAACCACTCCATTGTTGGAGGCCTTGGTTCGGCCGTGGCCGAGGTGCTGGCCGAAGAGGGGGTCGGCGTCCGCCTGCGTCGGCTCGGGATCCAGGACACCTTCGCCGAGGGCGCACGAAGAGCACCGTTCCTGTTCAAGAAGTACGGGTTGGGCGTCCAAGACATCATCGATGCCGTCTGGAGCCTTGCCGGCCCGTCGACACCGCCGCCGATCGCCCCGGTTCCAGAATCTGAGCGAGGCGAGTACGCGCCAGTCTGAAGAACCGTCCATCCGATAGCGAACCAACCACAGAAAAGGAAGGCAATGTCGCTCCAGCAATTCGCCGCCACACCGGACTTCGACGAATACAGCGAGAAGTTCAAGGATTTCTTCCACCTCGAGCGGCGGGACGATGGCGTGTTGCTCGCGAGAGCGCACACCGTGGGAGGGCCGATCCAACTCAGCGTCCAGAATCACAGGGCTCTGGGCCAGATGCTGAAAGCGATCGGCGCCGACCCGAAGAACGAAGTCCTGATCCTCTCCGGCTCGGGCGACGAGTTCATGATGGGCTCCGATCCCGAGGGCTTCGCGATCGAAGAAGCGGACGTCGCCAGTTGGGCCTACGAGTACGCATACAAAGATGGCCGGACGAACGTCACCGCCCTGGTCAACGAGATCGAAGTTCCCACGATCGGCATTCTCAACGGCTCGGGGTTCCACACGGAGATCGTGCTCATGTGCGACATCACTATCGCTGCCGAGGAAGCCGTCCTGTTCGATCTCCACTACGACATCGGCTCCGTACCCGCCGATGGCGTCCACAACGCTTTTCAAGAGCTCCTCGGAGTCAAGCGAGCCGCCTACGCGCTCCTCACCGGCGAGGCGATCCCCGCGCGCAAGGCGCTCGAACTGGGAATGGTGAATGAAGTCTTGCCCCGCGAACGTCTCGAGGAGCGGGCATTCGCCCTGGCGGATCACATAATGACCCAGCCTCGCACAACTCGCCGCCTGACAACCCAGATCATCCGGCGCCCCTGGAAGCGCCGGGTGCTTGAAGACCTTGACGGTGGCTTCGGTATACAAATGTTCGGACACGTCGCACGACATCATTCGATTCATGGCAAGGAACACATCCGGTCGACGGTTGACTACGTACGCGATGGGCGAAAGAACAATTTCGACTGACAGACCCGACCAAGGCCAATACCTACAGTCAGCCAGGCCCGATTCGTGGGCCGACATCTGAAATCCATCTAGAGGCGCCGATGACGGCGCTGAGAAGACTCAAGGAGGAGTTACCAGTGACAAGACAGACTTTACGAACACTCACAGCGCTCACCGCTCTGGCGATGCCACTCGCCTTCGCCGCCTGCTCTGGCCAGGACAACAACGGATCCGGCGACAATCAGGGCGGGGGCGACGACGTGACCATCACAGTGGCAATGATGAACGGGTCCAAGCCGGGTCTCGATGCTGCCATCGAGCTCTTCGAGGCCGGCGATCCGGGCTTCGAGGTCGACGCCATTTACTACGAGTCGGGCGACGCTTTCACTGCGGCGGTCACCACTCAGTTCGCCTCTGGCAACGGCACAGATCTGGTGCAGCTCATCGGCGGGCGTGGCGCTCCCTACGCTGTCGGACCATTCGTCGAAGCGGGCTACCTTCTTGACTTGTCCGACCAGCCGTGGGTCGATTCGATGTATGAGGAGACGAAGTCTCTGTACACGGTCGATGACAAGATCTACGCCCTGGAAGTCGGTCTCTCGCCATTAGCGCTGCTGTCGTACAACAAGGACATTTTCGCCGACAACGGCCTGACGATTCCCACCACATTCGACGAACTGCTTTCGACTTGCGAGGCGATCTCGTCCAACACCGACCTCATCGCCATATCTTTCGCCGCCGGCTCGGCCGCAGTCGATGCGAACAACATGGTGGTGGTGGCGGGCAACACGGTATTCTCAAAGGATCCCGATTGGCTCGATAAGCGGCTTGCGGGCGAAACCACTTTCGCCGATTCGGGATGGCGTCGCGCGTTCGAGCAGTTGCAGGAGATGATCGATGGCGGCTGCTTCTCCCCTGGCACGGCTGCCCTTCAAATGCCCGAGATGATTTCTGAATACGCCAGCGGCGAAGCCGCCATGATGTTCACCTACGGCGGTCAGAACGGGCGTGTCAAGCAGCAGACGCCCGAGATCAACATCGGCATGTTCCCGTTCCCTGGCGACGAGGTCAGCGATACACGCCTCACACCTCAGTCGGCCGGCGGACTTGGCGCTTGGATCAGCACCAAGCATCCAGATCAAGTCAGGGAGTTCCTAGACTTCCTCGCAGGCCCGGAAGGTGCGAATGCCTTCGCTTCAAACAATTTCCTGATAACCGGCGCACAGGCCACGACTGGAGACATGCCGGAGGACTACGTCGATTTGGAGCCCTACTTCAAGAACGGTCTGGCGATCCCAGACGCGTCGGCTTGGTGGCCCAACACCGCGTTCAGGGATGAATTCGGAGCAGTGATTCAAGGAGTATTCACGGGCCAAGCAACCGTGGACAGTGTCCTGGCCGATGCCGACCGACTGTTTGACGCTGGCTAGATCTGCGCGGTCGTGTGTGCGGCGTCCTCAGGGCCTTGGCCCAGCGCCTCAGGGCCGCCGCGCAGACGACCGATTTGACAACGCAGCGCACGTTCACCGAAGGGAGAGACAGTACGTGCACAGCAAACACATTTTCGTCGCCTTCACCAACGCAGCTGATGGTCGTGATCTCGAATTCAACGAGTTCTATGATCGGTATCACATCCCCGAAGTGCTCACTGCCCCCGGTTGGCTGTCTGCCCAGCGATACCGACTCTGCGTCGAGCAGAAGGAGAGGCAGACCCCCACCTGGCAATACCTGGTCATCTACGAGGTGGAACGGCCCGAGGGAGAAATCCTTTCGGCCCTTGACCAAAGAGCCGATTTCGGGCCGGCGGCTCATCCGGACCCGTGGCCGTGGAAGGACGACAGCCAGGTGTGGATCTACGAGTCGCTCGGGCCACGTCACGAACGAGGAACCTGATGTCCGTTCAACGCTCAAGCTCCCGTTTGAATCGGAGCCGACGGATCCAAGTCCGTCACGTTCCGTGGCTTATCGCCATCCCTGGAATCGTCCTGATGCTCGGCCTCCGGTTCTTACCGGCGGTGTTCTCGGCAGGGTACGCCTTCACGGATTGGAATGGGCTTTCGCCCAGGGCGAGTTCCGTCGGACTAGACAATTTTGCCCAGATCTTCTCTCCCAGCGGAGCTCTCGGTTCTTTGGGCAACACCCTGGTGTTAGCGGCAATCCTCCTCGTCGTGTCGAATGCCGCTGGTCTTGGGCTCGCTCTGCTGCTCCGCAAGGGACTCAAGGCACGGAATCTCTTGCGAGCGATGTTCTTCATCCCGTTTGCTCTCAGCCACCTCGCTACGGGATACATTTGGCAATTCATCTTCTCCTACAAGGGACCGCTCAACCAGATTCTCGACTCGCTCGGCTTGAGCTCCTGGAAGCACACTTGGACGGGAGATCCCAAGTGGGCGCTCTACACAATCGCTCTCGTCATATGTTGGCAGTACACAGGGCTGACCATGATCATATATCTCGCCGGGTTAGAAGGCATCCCAGAGGAGCTCGACGACGCTGTAGCTGTCGACGGCGCTTCGAAGTGGATGAAATTCCGACGAGTCACCCTTCCACTTCTCGCGCCCGCCGTCACAGTCGCATGCACGCTGACTCTGATTTGGGGGCTTGGCGCATTTGACCAGGTCATAGCACTGACCGGCGGCGGCCCGGCTGGCGCGACAGAGACGCTCGCGACGTTAGTCTGGAAGAACACTTTCTTGTACGGGAAGTACGGATACGGCTCAGCCCTTGCTCTGGTCCTCGCATTGATCGTCACGTGCCTGGCCGTTCTCCAGATGACGCTTCTCCGCAGCAGAGAGGAACAATTGTGAACACCCGCTACACATGGAAGACTTTCGCCCGCGAGTTGACGGCGCTCATACTGGCAGTCGTGTTCTGTTTGCCCCTCTACATATTAGTTTCGGTCGCCCTCAAACCTAACAATGAGCTCTTCACGAAACCCTGGGAATTCACGTCGAGCCCGGCTTTTGGGAATTTCGGGGATGCTTGGAACGAGCGGAGCGATCCGAGCATAGGTCACTCGTTGCTCAGCAGCGCAATCATAACCCTGGGTTCGGTCGCCTTCCTCGTCCTCATCGGATCGCTCTGCGCCTATGTAATTGCGCGGCGACCGGGAAAGCTGTCTGGGCTTCTCTATTTCCTGTTCGTACTCGGCATCATCGTCCCCTTTCAGCTATGCATAGTCCCGCTCTATGCCGCGTTTCGTTGGATGGGCGTCACCGGCTCGTACCTCTCCATGATAATACTGTGGGTCGGAGTGTTCATGCCTCTGACGGTTTTCCTCT
The DNA here is from genome assembly GCA_031266115.1 of Bifidobacteriaceae bacterium. Lineage (GTDB taxonomy): Bacteria > Actinomycetota > Actinomycetes > Actinomycetales > WQXJ01 > JAIRRT01. The sequence goes on along the minus strand of JAISBQ010000188.1, from coordinate 9,481 downwards.
ATACGGGCTTCACCCGACAGCTTCCGCGTGACTATGAGGAGTCGGCCAGGGTCGATGGCGCGGGAATTTTCCGGACGTTCTTCCGAGTGGTGTTTCCTCTGTTGCGACCAGTCACGGGCACGGTCGCTATCATGACAGGCCTGTTCATTTGGAATGATTTCTTCGCGTCTCTAATCTTCGTGGGCGGCACAAACAACGAGACTATCCCGGTGGCAATCTATTCCTTCGTCGGCGAGTACTTGACCAAATGGAACTTGGTGTTCGCGGTGGTGATCATCGCGCTGCTTCCTTTGGTGATCTTCTTCGTATTGGCACAGAAACAAATGATCCGTGGCTTCGCGGGCGGAATTAGGGGATGACCGAATGGCTTCAATATCTTTTTCCCGAGTTGGCAAAGTCTATCCAGGCGGAACTCGCGCAGTACAGGACCTCAACCTCGAGATCGAGGACGGCGAGCTGATGGTTTTCGTTGGCCCATCCGGCTGCGGCAAGACGACCGCGCTCAGGATGGTGGCCGGCTTGGAGGACATCACCGAGGGGACCATCCGGGTGGGTGACAAGATCGTGAATGGTATCGATCCGGGCGAACGCGACATGGCCATGGTGTTTCAGAACTACGCGCTGTACCCCCACATGTCGATCTTTGAGAACATTGCGTTCCCCCTGCGCGCCCGGCACACGTCGAAGAGCGAGGTCCGCAGCCGCGTAGAGAGGACAGCGGCGCTCCTCGGACTGACCGAGTACCTCAAGCGCAAGCCACGAACTCTATCAGGGGGCCAGCGTCAACGGGTTGCCATGGGGCGCGCGATAGTCCGCGAGCCACAGGCATTTCTCATGGATGAACCGCTGTCCAACCTCGACGCCAAGCTCCGAGTCCAAATGCGATCAGAGATATCCAATCTTCAGCGCGACCTCGGGGTCACCACGATCTACGTCACTCATGACCAGGTCGAGGCGATGACCATGGGAACTCGGATAGCCATCATGCGCAAGGGCGTCCTACAGCAGCAAGGACCGCCGCAACAGGTGTACGCGGAGCCTGCCAACATCTTCGTCGCGGCCTTCATCGGCTCGCCGGGCATGAACTTCCTTCAAGCGACCCTCGGGCGAGACGAAAGTGGCTTCGAGCTTCGGCTACCTGGCCAGACGCTCCGGCTGTCGGACGCGGTCGTGTCCGCCCGACCGGCGTTGGCGGCCTACGTCGACCGCGAACTCGCAATGGGAATCCGACCCGAGAGTCTGGCTTTGGGGCCAACCGGCGGCCCGAGTTTGCGAGCCACGGTTTCACGGATCGAAGTTCTGGGGGCCGAATCCCTTATCTACGTGACACTGGCCGGACAAGCGGTCGTCTCCGACGAGATGATTGAGGCCGCAGTCGACGTCGACGCGACTGCCGCTTCGACGCTGAAGCAGGAAGCCGAGCAATGTCAGGTGACGCTCATCGTCCGATCCGAGCCGGACACGGATGTTCGAGTGGGCGATCAAGTCAACATCACTCCGATTCAACACCGACTCCACTTATTCGATCTCGAATCGGGAGCTGCCGTGACCTCGTGACTATTGACACACCCGAACCAGCCCATTTCAACAACCGAAGCACGTTCCGAAGAATGAGGAACTGCTTATCAAACGAAAGCGAGGACAAACCAGAATGCACCATCAGTTTGATCGAGGCTGGCAACGCTACGGCTTTGACAACCAGGAATTCCGCGACGCGGCGATTCACGGAGCGTCGTGGCCGATCTCGTTGACACTGGCGTTCAATCGCGGCCTGTGGCAGCCGCACATCTCATTCTCGACCATAACGCCCGGAAGCCCCGGTCAAGCAATCGGCATGCATGTGCACCGAGACGTCCCCACCGGGAAGGATGTCGAGGAGTGGTACATCATAATTGATGGTCGAGGAGAAATGACTTTCTCCAATGGAGATGTGGTCGAGGGCGGCCCCGGAGACATGATCGCCATCTGGCCCGAAACCGGACACTCCTTCCGCGCCATTGGCGACAAGCCCCTTCGCATGATTTCCATCACGCCGAAGATGTTCTCCTATCCAAATCCGGAAGGTGCCCACGACGACCCTTGGCCAGACGAGTTCCATCCGCAGATCAAAGTGCTCGACGTGGACGAACAGGTCGTCGCCGTGAACGCCGTGTGCGCAACTTGCGGCGCGCGTTGGGAGCGACCAGCGGATGACAAGGAAGCCGCGTCGCTTCCTGTGTGGGCTCGTCAGCACCGTCATGACGGCGCGGATCGGCCTTAGGCTAGGCTTCGGGCGAGCCGGGCAACGCGTCGGCGAGGTGCATGGCCATTATCCGGTGATGTTGCTGGACCGCTTCGCGCGCGGCCTGCGCATCGCGAGCCTTGACAGCGCGCAGAATCGGTTCGTGGATGGCCACCATGTCGTCGGCGCCGGCTTTGCCCAACCACGACGGGACTTGGCCGCTCCGAACCCAGGCGCGGTATTCGTACGAGATGAGAGCGGTGTGAACGGACTCATAGATCGAGAACAGGTACGGGTTCTTGGATGCGCGAACCAGGGCGGCATGGAAGCGCGTGTCGGCAGTCATCCAGGCTGCGGTGTTCCCGGTGCAGGTCCGGATCTGCCCCAATGCTTTCTCGGCGTCCGCAAAATCGTCCGGCGTCCCTCGGTCGACCGCCGTGTCGATGCCGGCCGATTCCAGCAGGAGCCGCAATTCGGCGAGATGGTTGACCGATTCGGTGTTGAGGTTCAGCATCAGGTCCACCGCCGCAGCCAGGGAGGCCTCCGGGTGGCGGATGACGTAGTTGCCCGATCCGCGACGCGACTCAACCAGACCGCGCACAACGAGAGTCCGGATCGCTTGGCTGACCGTTGGTCGGCTGGTGGCCAAATGCTCCGCCAAGTCGCGTTCCGACGGCAGGCGGGCGCCATCGTGAAGGTTCTCTTTGATGATCAACGTTTGGATTCGGTTCGCTATGTCCTCGGCCGCGTTGTTGCCTGCTCGCGTATGGAACGGCGCGCGTTCCTCAATCGAATTCAGAACGAACTCGCGGTTCACGTCCTTGGACCTTGCCATAGGTTTCCTCGCTCTTTGACCCAGCGCCGAGTTCTCGTGCGCCATGTGTGATAAATACGATAACGCCGAGCTTACCGGCTAGGCCAGTTTGAATGGAGGTAGGACAGTGACCAACGCTGAATCTGACACCCTGACCAACGGACGGGAATCCGGACGGTCGGCAGACATGATCCTGACCAACGCCCGCCTTTGGGGCGGCATCGCGGATGACGCGGACCGACCTCCCCGAGCCGTCGCCATAGGCGACGGGCGGGTCCTGGCTCTGGGGGCAGAAGAGGAGATCATGCCGCGCGGGCACCGCGACACCAAGGTCATCGACCTTCACGGTGCCCGCGTTGTGCCAGGCCTCATCGACTCTCATCTTCACGCCATCAGGGGTGCCAGCTCCTACATCGACGAGGTCGAATGGAACGCGATCCGCACCCTCCAAGATGGCCTCGCGACAATCTCCGCCGCAGCCGCCGAACGTGGGCCAGGCGCGTGGATCCTGGTCTTGGGCGGCTGGTACCCGGCCCAGTTGACGGACGAACCACGTATGCCCACGCCGACGGAGCTGACCGCAGCGGCGCCGGACAATCCCGTCTTCGTGCATCCGCTGTACGGCCACGACGACCATGCCGTCCTCAACGCGAGGGCGCTTGACGCCCTGGGATGGGCAGATGCGTGCCCCGACCCGGCCGGAGGGACGCTCGACCGCGACGCGGCCGGGCGCCCGACCGGCGTGGTTCGAGGGCTGCCGGCCTATGCGTTGATCGCCTCCTTGGCCGCCCCGACAGACCTCGCGCGGGAGGTCGAGTCTTCCCGCTTGTTCTTCCAACGAATGGCGGCGGTCGGACTGACCGGAGTGGTCGATGCCGGTGGCCTCGGCATGAGCCCGGACAAATACCAAGCCGTGCGGGCACTCTGGCGCCAGGGCCGCTTGCCCATCCGAGTGCGGACCAACCTCTGTCCCGTCACTCGGGGGAACGAACCCGCCGAGGTCGAGACCTGGGAGCAGATGTTGGAGCCCGCCTTGGGCGACGAAATCCTCGCAGTCCTGGGGCTCGGGGAAGTGGTCCATTTCGGATGCCATGACTGGGAGGGGATGGTCCCGTTCCCGATCACGGACGAGGCCTTCACCGCCTTCGTCGAATCCCTCAGGGCCACTGCGCGGCGCCGTTGGCCCGTCACGATCCACGCCATCTTGGAATCCTCCATCTCGAAAGTTCTCGATGGCATCGAGGCGGTCGCCGAACAGACTCCGATCGACTCGCTGAGATGGAACCTCTGCCACGCCGAATGCATTTCGGCCACCGACCTGGCGCGCGTCAAACGCCTCGGCCTGGGCCTGGCCATCCAAGGCCGGCTGAGCCAGAAAATGAACGTGATCGCCTCGCGATGGGGCGAGGACACGGCCAGAGATCTGCTGCCGCTCGGACAGATCCGGCGGCTCGGGATCCCGTTCGGGGCCGGCACCGATGGCACTCGCGCCGGTTCGTACAACCCTTGGCAGTCCCTCTGGTACCTGATCACCGGGCGCAACGTCTCCGGGGGCCCTCTGCGCGATGCCGCCAATCGGCTCTCGCGTCCTGAAGCGCTTGACGCGTACACCCGCGGCTCGGCCTGGTTCTCCTTCGAAGACGACATCCGGGGGGTTCTGCGGCCGGGCTCGCTCGCGGACCTGGCCGTGCTGGATTCCGACTACTTCACGGTGCCGGACGAGGAGATCCCGCTGCTCGCTTCCAACCTCACCCTGGTCGCCGGCAGAATTGTACATCGCAGCGGACCGTTTGCCGATCTGCCCTTGCAGGATCACGACCCGCGACCAGGACCGCAGCCGCTGTGAGAGTCCGCCTCCGAACTGCTTGGGCGCGGACATCCGGGCGGATATCCCCACGACGCGAAGCCGACTTCGAACCCTTTCAGTGACCCGACCTCAGATCACCAAGTCGGGCCATCCGGTCCCAGGAGGCTGCGATCCCGGCAGGTTGAGCATCGCCAGGACGGCTTGGGCGGCCTCGGCGCCTTTGTCCTCATGGGAGCCCGGCAGGCCCGCACGGTCGCGCGCCTCGGCCTCGGAGTCGCAAGTCAGGACGCCGAAGCCGACCGGATGGCCGGTGTCGAGGGCGACCTGGGCCAGGCCGGACGTGGCCGCCTGGCAGACGTACTCGAAGTGCGGCGTACCGCCCCGGATGACCACGCCGAGGGCGACCACGCCGTGCGCTCTGCCCAGGTTCGGCATGTGCTCCGGGAACAGGGTTTCGTAAAGCCCACCCAAGCACCACTTCGCCGCCAACGGCAGTTCGAACGCGCCGGGCACCCGGACCACCCAGGACTCCGCCCCAGAGGCGTCCAGCGCCCGCACCGCCCCGCCCACCAAGCCATCCATGATCTCCGAGTGCCACAGTGACGCCACCACCGCGATCCGCCACGGCTTGCCGCCACCTGCGGACAGCCCGCTCGCGTCCAGCGATGGCGCCCCGCTACCGGCCATCACACGCCCCCATCACGCGTCCCCGTCCGCGCCGCCAGCGCCAGCGCTGCCCACCCCGACGCTCAGGTTGTGCCCCAGCTGCAGAGCCTTGGTGTCCAAGTAACCGGAATTGTGCGCCGTCCGGCCCACCTCGATCCGTTCGACCCGTTCGACGTCCACCCCCAACGCGGTCAGCCCCTCGATCTTGGCCGGGTTGTTGGTCAAGAGCACAATCGGCTCCAGCCCCAGGTCCTTCACGATCGCGGCGGCGGCCCCGTATTCGCGCCGGTCCACCGGCCAGCCCAGTTCCAGGTTCGCCTGCACCGTGTCCCGGCCCCGGTCCTGCAAGGCATAGGCGTCGATCTTCGCCTTCAGCCCGATCCCCCGCCCCTCATGTCCCGTCAAGTAGATGACAGCCCCGCCATCGGCCGAGGCCCGCTCCAGAGCGTAGGCCAGTTGCGCGCCGCAGTCGCACCGCTCGGACCCAAAAGCATCCCCCGTCAGGCATTCGGAATGCACCCTCACCACGCGCCCCGGCTTGGAGCGCGCCACCAGCGCCACATGCTCCTGGCCGGTCCGCAGGTCCCTGTAGCCGCATAGGTCGAAATCCCCATGAGCGGTGGGGAGGAAAGCCCGTCCCGTCGCCGCCACCCGTTTGGTCAAACCAGGGGACGATGCCGCCGTCCCGGCTTCGGAGGGCACGTCGCCGTGAGCCCGTCGCCAGGCGATCAGGTCGGCGATCGTCAGCAACACCAGGCCGTCGCGCCGGGCGATCGCGGCCGAGTCGGCCAAGCGCATCATCGAGCCGTCGTCGCGGACCATCTCCGCGATGCCCGCCACCTCCGGCAGCCCCGCCAAGCGGCACAGGTCCACGGCGGCCTCGGTGTGGCCGCCGCGATGCAGTACCCCGCCCGGAACCGCCCTCAGCGGCAGGACGTGTCCGGGCCGGATGAGGTCGCCCGCGCCCGAGGCCGGATCGGCCAGAACCCGCAAAGTGGTGGCCCTGTCGGCGGCCGAGATGCCGGTGGTGACGCCGTGCGCGGCATCGACGGTGACGGTGTACGCGGTGCGACGCGGGTCCTGGGAGTTCGGCACCATCAACGGCAGGTTCAGGGCGTCCGCCCGCTCCGGGGTCATCGGCGCGCACATGTAGCCGGAGGAGTGCCGGATGATCCAGGCGACCCACGCCGTGTCCACGCCGGACGCGGCGATGACGGCGTCGGCCTCGTTCTCGCGGTCGGCGTCGTCCGCGACCAGGACCGGACGCCCCGCCCGGATCGCCTCCAGGGCCTGTTCGACTGTACCGGTCCGGATCAACGCTGCACCAGCCGTTCGAGATACTTGGCGACCACGTCGACCTCCAAGTTGACCGTGTCCCCGACTCTCAAGCCTCCCAAGTTGGTGCCGGCCAAAGTCGTCGGGATGAGCGAGACGCTGAACACGGCATCGTCAACCGCCACCACCGTCAGGGAGACGCCGTTGAGCGCGATGGAGCCCTTGCGGGCGATGTATTTCATCAGGCCGTTCGGAACCGCGAACGCCATGTTGCCGTCCTCGCGGGCGGCCAGCGCGGCCACCCCGTCCACGTGCCCCTGCACCAGGTGGCCGCCCAGGCGCGCGTCCGCCCTCAGCGCCCGCTCCAGGTTGACGGGATGGCCGGGCGCGAGAGCACCGAGGTTCGTGCGGGCCAGCGTCTCGCCCATCACGTCGGCGGTGAAACTGTCCGCTTCCAGCTCGGCCAGGGTCAGGCAGACCCCGTTGACGGCTATCGAATCGCCCAGCCCGGCACCCTGAAGCACTGTGCGGCATTCGACCCCGAGCCGGGTCGGCGTCGCCTCCACGACACGACCGACCTCCTCAATCAAACCAGTGAACATAGCTACCTTCCCACCTCGATGAACACATCATCCCCGATCCGTTCCGCCCGCCGGGTGCGCCAGCGGAGAGCTTGGTCAACCGACTCTATGCCCAAAAGGCCTAGAGTGGCCAAACCACCAGCCCCCAACAGCGCGGGCGCCAGGTAGCAATCGATCTGGTTGACCAGCCCGGCCCGCACGAAAGCCGTAGCCAAGGTTGGGCCGCCCTCGATCAGGACGTGGCGGACCTCGCGGGCGGCGAGCTGCTGCAGCACCTGCGCGGGCTCATGCGTCTTGAGGTGAAGATACTCCGGCGCGTCGATGGAGCGCTCTCCCACCACCACCCGCAGCGGCTGGTGCTCGTAGGCGGTGCCGTCGTCGCGCCGCGCAGTCAGCTTGGGGCGGTCGGCCAAGAAAGTCCCCGTGCCCACCACGATCGCGTCGACCTGCTCGCGCCGGCGGTGGGCGTGGTGCCGCGACGGCGCGCCAGTGATCCACTGGGACGATCCGTCCGCAGCGGCAGCCCGTCCGTCCAAGCTCGCCGCGAGCTTGAGCGTCACGAACGGACGCCCGGTCGTCATGGCGTGGACCCAGGCCCTGTTGAGCCCGATGCCGCGCGCCGGGTCCACATCGCCCTCGATGGCCATGCCGTGGTCGCGCAGGTAGGCCGCCCCACCGGTGGCCATGGTGTTCGGATCGGTCAACGCGTACACCACCCGCTCGATCCCGGCCCGCTCGAGGGCGCGGCTGCAGGGACCGGTGCGCCCCGAATGGTTGCATGGCTCCAAGGTGACGTACGCCGTCGCGCCTTCGGTGGAGTTGCCCCGGTGGCGCGTGTCCGCCAGCGCCGCCACCTCGGCGTGGGGGCTTCCGGCGCCGTGATGGTAGCCCTCGCCCGCGATTTTGCCTCGCCGGTCCACGATCACACAGCCGACCCGCGGGTTGGGGCCGTGCTTGGGCCCCAGTTCCGCCAAGGCGAAAGCCCTGTCCATCGCCTCGTCCGGGCTCAACGGCCGAGCTCCCTCAGAACCTCGATCTCCGCCGCCGGGTCCTCGGCGCCGAAGATCGCCGATCCGGCCACCACCACATCGGCCCCCGCCTTGGCTAGGCGGGGCATGGTCTGACGGTCGGCGCCGCCATCGGTCTCGAGCTTGATCGGTCTTTCGCCGATCAACCGTTTGGCCTGCGCGAGCTTCGCGAGCGACTGCTCGATGAAGCTTTGGCCGCCGAATCCCGGTTCCACCGACATGATGAGGATCATGTCCACCTCGTCCAGCAGGTTCTCCAGCGCAGCCACGGGGGTGGCAGGGTTGATGGCCGCCGCCGCTTTGGCCCCCTGCCGTCGAATCTCGCGGGACAATCTGACGGGCGCTTTGGCGGCCTCCAGATGGAAAGTCACGGATGTGGCCCCGGCCGCCGCGTACTCGGGCGCATAAGTGTCGGGGTTGTCGATCATCAGGTGCACATCCGTCGGCAACGGGCTGATCTGCGCGATCCGGCGAATCACCGGCAGGCCGATGGTCAGATTGGGCACGAAATGCCCGTCCATCACATCGAGGTGCACCCAGTCGGCGCTGGCGATCCGCTCCAATTCCCGTTCCAGATTGGCGAAGTCTGCCGTCAGAATCGACGGGGCTATCTCAACTGGCACTGATCCAGGGTACCGTCACCTCCTCGGCCCGCGCTTGACTTTCGTCGGTCTACGCCGTCAGCGCAAGCCCCGCGACGGCGGCGTGCCCCTGAACCAGGTTGAGCACGGTCGCCGACTCCGGTTACACCTGACATTAGGACATTTTGGACGATGCCGCCGGGGCGTCTCGCCCCGCCCCGTCATCTGGCACTTGGTGGCGGCTGGGAACCGGCCCAGTCGGCCCGCGCTGCCCCCGATCATCCCGGTTGACAGTCGTTCCCGGTTGTCCACAATTGGCTGGAACTCGGTCCCGTCGCCAATACAACCCGCCGCCGGATGCCGCCGGGTCGGCGACCCGTGTCGTCGCAGGTCGCCGGACACACGGCATCGTCGCGGTGAGGCGCGGGAACACGGGTTTGCGTCAGACGCTAACCCGTGTTCCGCGCCCAGCGTCAGCGCACTCCGAGGCCGCCCGGTCGGCGACCCG